>RKSB01000155.1 GCA_007571095.1 K189A clade bacterium
AGCCAGAAAAGGGAATGAGGTTTTTCCTTTAGCCTGTCAAGGCTCTTTTGCCTCAGCTTGTCTTTTTATTCCCTTTTTAGCTGAAGGCTCTCGCTTTCGAAAGAGGGATCCCGAACCACGCTGTTGACCAGAACACCGACGCCTGAAACCTCAACTTCAACGACATCGCCCGGTACAAGGTATGAAGGCGGGTTCAGGCGAGCACCCGATCCGGGCGGAGTACCTGTAGCGATGATGTCACCCGGTTTCAGTACAAAAAACCTGGACAGGTAATGAACAAGGAAGGCAAATGAAAACATCAGGTTGGCAGTGGTGTCATATTGCCGTTCTTCGCCATTGACTCGAGTCCTGACGGTCAGGTCGTCATAGTCGCCGAATTGCCCTTGAGCCGGCACCAGCTGAGGACCCAGGCCACCTGACCTTACAAAATTCTTGCCCTGAGTCACATTGAATTTTCCGTGCCGCATCCAGTCTCGTATCGAGCCTTCGTTGGCAATGGTCAGGCCACCTATATAACCCAGTGCGTCCCGTTCAGGAATTCTGTGGCCTGTTCTGCCGATCACGATGGCGATTTCTCCTTCATAGTCGAGTTGATCAGACTCGGGTGGTTGCCAGAGGGGCTGTTCGTGTCCGGCAAAGGACTCAATGGCTCGCATAAAGACACTGGGATACTCAGGCAACTGGCTGTTGTCGTGATATTCCCGGTTGCGATTGGCGTAGTTGACTCCAATACAGATGATTTTTTCCGGACTGGGTATGGGTGGCAGAAAGACGATTTCCGAAGAGGCAAGGTCCGGCGTTGCTTTTTTCGCCTGCTCCAGAACAGAGAGCATTTGTCCGGTCTGAATCATCTCCATCAGGCTGAAGCTCATTCGAGCACCCAGATTGACGACACCCTTCGTTGTCATCAGGCCCCAGGAAGGCCCTGTGCCCGCCTCGAAACTGACAAAGCCGTCAGATTTCTCCATCTTCTGTATGCCTCCGTTTTCGGGTTGCCGAGACCGCTGAATCCGGTTTTTATCGGGCGGTATTGTATACTGGTTGCAGATTTCGTTTTTTTGTCTGCCGGCTTTTTGAAGCCGACAGGCCCTTGTTTTTTGCTTGTTTTTTTGAAGGCTCCATGTCGTCCTTGAAAGAGAACCTTGCGGCCGCCCAGGGCTACCTTCAGCGGTTTGTCGAGACGACCACCGGACACTGTATTGGCGGCGAGTACAGACTCTCTGCCGAGGGTGCGACTTTCGACAACCTGACGCCTGCGGACAATTCGTCTCTCGGTCGAATCGCCGCCGGCTCTGCTGACGACATGGCTTCGGCATGCGAAGCGGCCGATGCCGCCTTCGAGGACTGGCGGCGGGTTTCCGGCTCCGTCCGCCGGGCCTTGCTGCATCGTCTGGCCGATGCGATTGAAGCCAGAGCCTACGAGATTGCCCTGGTTGAGAGCATGGACTGTGGCCAGCCGATTCGTTTCATGAAGCAGGCCGCCGTTCGAGGAGCGTCCAACTTTCGGTTTTTTGCCGACAAGGCACCGGAGGCTCGCAATGGCCTGGCGTTGCACGCAGATGCGCACACCAACTACACGCTTCGGACACCTATAGGCCCTGTCGGCCTGATTACTCCGTGGAACACGCCCTTTATGCTGGCGACCTGGAAAATTGCCCCCGCTCTGGCCGCCGGTTGCACACTGGTGCACAAGCCGGCCGAACTGTCGCCCTTGACCGCGGTTATTCTGGCTGAAATTGCTCATGAAGCAGGTATTCCTGCCGGTGTCTGGAACCTGGTTCAGGGTGTCGGTGAGGTGGCCGGCAAGGCTCTGACCGAACACCCTGCCATTCGGGCGGTGGCTCTGGTCGGCGAATCCACCACTGGCAGCCGAGTCATGCACCAGGGTGCCGATACGCTCAAACGGATACACCTTGAACTGGGCGGCAAGAATCCGATTATTGTCTTTGATGACGCGAATTTTGAACGCGCTCTCGATGCCGTGGTTTTCATGATCTACAGCCTCAATGGACAACGTTGTACCTCGGCATCCCGGCTGCTGATCCAGAAGGGTATTCGGGATCGTTTTACAGCGGCTTTGCAGAGCCGTGTAAAGGCTCTTCGAGTGGGTCATCCGCTGGATCCGGCCAGCGAAATCGGGCCGCTGATTTCTCGCGACCACCTCGCCAAGGTATCAAGCTATGTAGAGGTTGCACGCTCGGAGAGTGCCGAGGTCGTTTTTGGCGGAACGAGTCTCAGGGGTCTGGAGTCCGGCAACTACATTCAACCAGTCCTGATATTGCAGGCCGACAACAGCATGAGAGTGGCTCGAGAGGAGGTCTTTGGTCCGTTGCTGACAGTCATCGAGTTTACCGACGAGGACGAAGCCCTGGCACTGGCCAACGATACTCCGTACGGCTTGAGCGGGTACATCTGGACTCGTGATCTGGGCCGGGCGATGCGCCTGGCTTCGAGCGTGGAAGCCGGCATGCTGTGGGTCAATTCGGAAAACAACCGCAACTTGCCTTCGCCTTTCGGCGGTATGAAAATGAGCGGTATCGGTCGTGATGGCGGTGACTACAGCTTCGACTTTTACATGGAAACCAAAAACGTCTGCATTGCCCACGACACTCACAAAGTGCCTGTGCTGGGGCGATAGTGAGGGAAATGGAGGAGTAAGGAAAAATGGGTTCAGTCGCTCTGGCCGCCAAAATCACTCATGTACCCTCCATGTATCTTTCTGAGCTGGACGGGCCTCACAAGGGTTGTCGAAAGGCAGCTATTCAGGGGCACCACGAGATTTCGGACCGTTGCCGAAAGCTGGGAGTTGACACTGTCGTGGTTTTTGATACTCACTGGCTGGTCAATTCGGGCTATCACATCAACAACGCCGCCCATTTTTCAGGAGTCTACACCAGCAACGAACTGCCTCACTTCATCAAGAATATGCCCTATGAATACGACGGCAATCCGGAACTGGGCCGTTTAATGGCCGAATCGGCAACGAAAGCCGGTGTTCGCACTCGTGCCCATTCCGACACTACTCTGGCCCTTGAATACGGCACGCTCGTACCCATGCGTTACATGAACGAGGACAGACGCTTTCGAGTTGTATCCGTATCGGCACTTTGTACAGTCCATAACCTTGAGGACAGTGGCGTGCTTGGAGCGGCCTTTCGCCGAGCAATCGAAAATGACTATGACGGCAAGGTTGCCGTCCTTGCGTCCGGTTCACTTTCACACCGCTTTGCCCAGAACGGACAGTCGGAGGGCTATCTGCACAAGGTGTGGTCGCCCTTTCTGGAAGAATTTGACCACAATGTGGTGAAAATGTGGGAAGCGGGCGACTGGGCGACCTTTGTCGGCCTGTTACCGGAATACGCCACCAAGTGCCATGGCGAGGGATTTATGCACGATACCGCTATGCTGCTTGGCGTCCTGGGCTGGGACGAGTACAAGGGCAGGGCTGAGGTCATCACCCCCTATTTCGGCAGTTCGGGTACCGGCCAGATCAACGCTGTTTTTCCGGTCTGATGGCGCATTTTGTCTACGAGTACTCCGCCAACATTCCGGAAGCTGTGCTGGATTTGCCGAGTCTGATGGCCAGAATGCACCAGTGTGCCGGCAATACAGGTGTTTTTCCGATCTCCGGCCTGCGCAGCCGAGCTGTCCGTTGCCATGACTTTTATCTGGCCGACGGCGACAAGGCCAAGGGGTTTGTTCATCTGAGTATGAAGGTGGGCAGCGGTCGGTCGCTCGACACTCGCCGACAATCCGGCCAACTCTTGTTTGATACCCTGGTTGCCCATCTGCAACCCTTACTGAACAGCATGCCACTGGCGGTTTCCTTTGAAATGCGGGAACTGGACGAGCATGTGAAGTTCAATCACAAGAGCTATTAAGAGCCCTCAGCCAAAAAGGGGATAGAGAGCCTTCAGCCAAAAAGGGGATAGAGAGCCTTCAGCCGAAAAGGGAATAAAAAAAGAGCCCTCAGCCAAAAAGGAATAAAGGAATAAAGGAATAATGCTGACCACTGAACAGATCGCCCGAGCTGCCGACCGGCTTCACGAAGCCGAGAGAAGTCGCAGTCAGATTGCTGCCCTGACTCTCGATCACGACATGACTCTGGACGATGCCTATGCGGTGCAGAAGCAGTGGGTTGACCGAAAAATGAACGAAGGCACTCGACTGTTGGGATACAAGATCGGCCTGACTTCTCGGGCCATGCAGAGGGCGGTTCATATTGATGAACCGGACTATGGGGTGCTGCTTGAAGACATGGCCATTGCCAACGGCAGTCGAGTCGAGACGGCGAATTTTACCGATCCGATGATCGAAGCCGAGTTTGCATTCTTTCTTCGCCAACCCCTGTTCGGAGACTCGGTGACGCAAGAGCAGGTGCTGGAAGCAACCGACTATTGTGTACCCGCCCTTGAGTTGATCGCCGCTCGAAGTTATCGCGTGGATCCGACAACCGGCTACACTCGAAAGATTTTCGATACCATTGCCGACAATGCCGCCAACGCCGGCGTTGTGCTGGGTGATTGTCGCATTCGTCCCGCCGATGTTGATCTGCGTTGGGCGGGTGCCCTGCTTTATCTGAACGATCAGATCGAGGAAACCGGCCTCGCCGGCGGTGTACTGGGTCATCCGGCCGAGGGCATCGCCTGGTTGTGTCGGCGTTTTGCACTCCATGGCATTAGGCTGCAACCCGGCCAGTTACTGCTGTCCGGCTCCTTTACTCGTCCGGTTCGAGTTCGGCCAGGCGATCAAGTACGCGCCGATTACGGTGCTTTTGGCGAGATTCACCTGAACTTCATGTAGAACCTGAGAGCCGGATACTCGTTCGGCTCAACTTTAATTGAGTGTCGTGGAACCCGAGAAAAACCCTTTTGTCGAAGCTCTTTCCCGTGGTCGTGTTCAGTTCGGCTGCTGGCTGAGTCTGCCCGATAACAGCGTGGTTGAAATCGCTGCTCTCGCCGGCTTTGACTGGCTGTTGATTGACCATGAGCATGGCCCGCTTGAGTTGACCGACATTCTGTCGCTTCTGCAGACTCTCGCACCCTATGATGTCGCACCCATTGTTCGACCTGCATCCGATGACGGGGCACTGATCAAGAAGCTGCTTGATACAGGTGCTCAAACCCTTGTGGTGCCTATGGTAAACAGCCCCGAGCAGGCAGCCCGGCTGGTTTCGGCTGTGCGATATCCGCCCGCCGGTACTCGGGGCCTGGCACCCAACATGGTCAGGGCTTCCCGGTGGAGCGAGATTCAGGACTATGCCCGGCAGGCCAACGATCACATTTGCCTGATTGTGCAGGCAGAGACAGTTGAAGCCATGGAGCGGCTGACAGACATCGCATCGGTTGACGGTGTCGACGGTGTTTTTATCGGGCCAGCCGATCTGGCTGCCTCTATGGGTTATCCGGGCAATTCCGCCGCCCGGGAGGTGGTGGATGTCATTCAAAAGGGACTCAAGACCATTGGCGAAGCGGGCAAGTATGCGGGCGTTCTGTGTATGGATCCAACGCTTGCGAAGACCTATATTCAAGCAGGTGCCGACTTTGTCGGCATTACCATTGATGTATTATTGCTCCTGCGGAGCATGAAGGAGGCTGTCCAGACATTCAGGAACCTCGACCGAGAGGAAGGAAAATGAGCCAACCCAAACAGGAGCCTTATCACAAGATTCAGGACTCGGCACCTGTTTTACCTGCCGGTTGCCCCGTAAACTCGGGCTTCACCACCTTTGATTCGGACTATCTTCAGAACCCCTATCCGCAACTTGAAAAGCTGCTGGCCGAACAGCCGGTCTTTTACTCCGAGCAGCTGGGGTATCTGGTGCTGACGCGCATGGACGATATTCTGGAGGTTTTCAAGAACCCGAAAATTTTCTCGTCCGAGAATGTTCAGGATCCGGTGTTTCCAATCTGCCCGGCGGCACAGGAGGTTTTGTCGGCAGAGGACTACAACCCTCAGGCGGTGATGTCCAACCGCCAGCCGCCGGACCACACTCGAATACGCAAATACACTCGAGAGGGTTTTTCCGGCAGAAGAATGAAAATCCTTGAACCCTATATCAGGCAGACCTCGACCAACCTGGTTTCGGCAATGCTGGCCGGCGGCAGCCCGGCAGATTTTGTCAGTGCTGTCGGCCATACTCTACCCGGTCAGATCATTTTTCGTTTCATCGGTTTTCCCGAACAGGACGATGAAGAATTGATGCACTGGACAGCCGACCGGCTGGCTATTGTCTGGGGCAGACCAGACGAGAAAGAACAGGTGGCCATCGCCGAAAACATGCTTCGGTATTGGCGATATTGCCGCCAGTTTGTTGCTCTGCGCAAGCGTTCTCCCGCCGACGACTTTACTTCCGAGCTACTGGCGGCTCACAAGGAGCACCCTGACGATCTGACTTATCGGGAGGTCGAATCGGTCATTTACGGGCTGTCGTTTGCCGGCCACGAAATCGTCAGTAATTTTCTTTCCCTGTCCTTGTTGAATCTGCTACCGGATCGTAAGCAATGGCAGGCCTTGTGCGAGAATCCTTCGCTGATTCCAGGGGCACTTGAGGAGATTTTGAGAGTCGATTCACCCCAGACCAGTTGGCGCCGTGTGGCGACTCAGGATACATGTATCGGGAATGTTCGGGTGCCGAAAGGCACTCGAATTTTTCTGAGCCTGGGGGCGGCCAACCATGAACCCGGAATTTTCGAACAGCCCGCCGTCTGTGACATTCGTCGAAAGAACGCGGCAAGGCATATCTCCTTTGGTCACGGCATTCATTTTTGTCTGGGTGCCCGTCTGGCTCGACTGGAAGGCCAGATTGCCCTCGAAACCCTGACTCAACATGCTCCGGATCTGCGCCTTGTACCCGCACAACAACTCGAATTTTCTTCCAACATCACCTTTCGTGGTCCGAAAAAACTCTATGTTGAGTGGGGCTGACCAACAGGTGTAAAAAACTCCTGAATTCGCCCAAAACCGATCGACGAACTGCCGTTTTCTGGTGAACGGAAGGCGGAGTCTCTGCTGAAAAGACATTCTTTCTTCGAGTCTTGACTGAGACGGTCTTCTCCCCTGAAGGATGAATTTTTCTGGCCTTGAGCAATTCACCAGTACCACAAGGCTTTTCCGTCTGTTTGCCTGGTCAGTGAGTACACAGGGGACATTCAGAAAAGGCGTAAGCCCGAGAGAGTCACAGACTCGCCGAGTTGAAGGCGAGGGCGGACGAGGGTAATGGGTTTGCACGAATTGTGCACAACAAAACGGCTTTTCAGGATGCGAAAGAGGCATATCTTTTGCAGCATTCATGAGGCAGGGGGGAAGGGGACGGCCCGCAAAGCCTGACCATCTCAGTCAAGCCGAAACACCCGCTGAGAAGGGTGCTCTTTCTTCGGCCTCAGACCCTGTTGTCGACAATACGTTTGGCCTTGCCTTGAGAGCGAGGAACAGTACCCCGAGCATGCACCACAATCTGTGCTGTCACGCCTATGTAGGCCTTGATCGAGTGCCGCAGTTGTTCGGCGGCGGCGGCCTTCTCAGCGGCATTCAACTCTTCGGTTGCTTCGGTATGCACGGTCATCACATCCAGATGATTGTCCTTGCTGAGTTCAATGTAATAGTGCGGAGACAGTTTGCCGACTTTCAGCAGATGCTCCTCGATCTGACTGGGAAAGACATTGACTCCTCGAACGATCATCATGTCGTCGTTTCGACCGGTGATCCTGTCCATGCGACGCATGCTGCGTGCCGTCCCCGGCAGCAGCCGGCTGAGATCACGAGTGCGGTAACGTATCACCGGCATCGCCTTTTTGGTCAGCGTGGTAAACACCAGTTCGCCCGCTTCTCCATCCGGCAGATTCTCGCCTGTCGAGGAGTCAATAATTTCGGGGTAGAAGTGATCTTCCCAAACGACCGGCCCGTCCTTTGTCTCGACACATTCCTGGGCGACTCCCGGGCCCATGACTTCTGACAGCCCGTAGATGTCGGTGGCCGTTATGTCCAGCCGTTCCTCCAGCGAGGAACGCATCGCCTCTGTCCAGGGTTCGGCTCCAAAAATGCCTGCCCGCAGAGACAGTTTTTTGGGGTTTACGCCCTGCCTGTCCATCTCGTCAGCCAGATTGAGCATATAGGAGGGGGTTACCATGATGATGTCCGGATCGAAATCCTGAATCAACTGCACCTGTTTTTCGGTTTGTCCACCGGACATGGGAATGACAGCAGCACCCAGACGTTCGGCACCGTAATGAGCACCCAGCCCTCCGGTAAAAAGTCCGTAGCCGTAAGAGACATGCACCTTGTCGGAAGAGGTACCACCGGCCGCCCGAATGGAGCGTGCAACCAGATCCGCCCAATGCCGAATGTCTTCGGCGGTGTAACCGACCACAGTGGGTTTGCCGGTGGTGCCGCTGGAGGCATGAATTCGAACAATCTGCTCCATGGGTACGGCAAAGAATCCGAAGGGATAGTGGTCGCGAAGATCCTGCTTGGTGGTGAAGGGAAACTTCTGAATATCTTTCAGCGAGCGCAGATCGCTCGGGTTCACGCCCGCCTCGTCAAATTTTTTTCGATAGACTGGAGACTGGCCGTAGGCATGCGTCAGGGTTTCGCGCATGCGTTCAAGCTGCAGCTTGCGAAGTTCCTCCGGCCCGGTCCTTTCAATGGGGTGCAGGGGTTCAAGGCAGGGTTCTTTCTTCATCCTTTTTATGCTCGGCTTTGTTGACCGTAAACCAGGCACAATATAATATAAAAATCAGGCCGCTTACCCCCTTTGCTCGACGATTTTTCGAGAAGCCGGAGTTCTGTAAGGCGTTACCGGCGGCGAAGCGAGCATTTTCATTCGGAAAACCGATCATGAGTTATACGACCATTGAGTTCGAAACAACCGAAGGCGTGGCGGTGCTTCGTCTCAATCGGCCCGCTTCCCTGAACAGCTTTACCGTCGAGATGCATCTTGAAGTTCGCAGTGCGCTGGCGGCCGCCGCTTCGGACAAGGCTGTTCGTGCCGTCCTGCTGACCGGCAACGGCAGGGGCTTTTGTGCCGGTCAGGACTTAAGCGACCTGTCCTCTGACCTGTCCGCCCATGTCGGCAACTATTACAACCCGCTCATTCGCCAGATTCACGCACTGGAAAAACCTGTCGTTTGTGCCGTCAATGGAGTTGCCGCCGGTGCAGGTGCCAACATTGCGATGGCGTGCGATCTGGTCATTGCCGCCCGCTCCGCCGGTTTTGTCGAGTCTTTCAGCAGGCTGGGCCTGATTCCCGACTCAGGGGGTACCTGGATATTGCCGCGCCTGGTCGGCATGGCTCGGGCCAAGGGTCTGGCCATGCTGGGCGAAAAAATTTCAGCCGAGCAGGCACTTGAATGGGGAATGATCTGGCAGGTAGTGGATGACGGCGAGCTTGAGTCGACCGCCCTGTCGCTGGCTCGTCACCTGGCCACTCAGCCGACTCGAGGGTTTGCTCTTGCCAAGCAGGCTTTTGCTGCCTCTGCCGCCAACAGCCTGGATGACCAGCTTGAACTCGAAAAGAAGTTAATGGGTGAGGCCGGCCAGACTCACGATTATCAGGAGGGCGTGAGGGCTTTTCTGGAAAAGAGGGCACCTGTCTATAAAGGGGAGTAGCTTATGCCCGAGTCGGGGATACTGGCGACTGTCGAAGGCATGTGGGCCGATGATTCAGCTTCTCGGGCACTGGGCATGGAACTGATCGCCGTTTCTTTGGGTCAGGCCGAGATGTCCATGAGAGTACGCTCTGATATGGTCAATGGCCACGGTATCTGTCATGGCGGTATCATATTCAGTCTGGCTGACAGCACCTTCGCCTTTGCCTGCAACAGTTACAACCTGAGGGCTGTCGCATCAGGTGCCCGAATTGAATTTCTCGCACCTGCGCGGCTGGATGATCGCCTTTCTGCCGTTGCCCGTGAGGTTTCGCAGGGCAAGCGCGTCGGTGTCTATGATGTGGTGGTCAAGAACTGTAGCAACCATGTGATCGCACTCTTTCGAGGCAATGCGTATCGTACAGGTGGCCAGTTGACCGCCGAAGCAAACAAGGCTCATAGCGAGTGAGTACTCTATTCCCTTTTTATTCCCTTTTTCTCTATTCCCTTTTTGGCTGAGGGCTCCTATTCCCTTTTTGGCTGAGGGCTCTTTTTGGCTGAGGGCTCCTGGCTGAGGGCTCCTATTTTCTATTTGGCTGAGGGCTCCTGGCTGAGGGCTCCTATTTCTCTATTTTATATTTGGCTGAGGGCTCTTATTTCTATTTGGCTGAGGGCTCCTATTTTCTATTTGGCTGAGGGCTCCTATTTTCTATTTGGCTGAGGGCTCCTGGCTGAAGGCTCCTGGCTGAAGGCTCCTGGCTGAGGGCTCTTATTTCTCTATTTTATAT
>RKSB01000129.1 GCA_007571095.1 K189A clade bacterium
CAGCGGATCTATGACCTTTTGTCCAAAACCCGTTCGACGGATCGGCTGGCGGACTCTCCACGCATTCTTGGCCTGATGGACAAATTCTTCTGCCCCGGTTTTCTGCTGAGTCAAAGCCAGGTGATCAATATTCTGCCGGGTGAAGAGGCTCAGGGCCTGCATTCGGATGACTCCTTTTATCGCATACCTCGGCCAAGACAGCCGTTAGGGGCGGCAGCCATCTGGGCGATTGATGAATTTACCGAAAGCAATGGTGCGACAGTGGTGATTCCGGGCAGCCACAAGTGGGGCGACCGACAGGGCCAGCGCAGCGAGACGACTCCGGTGGTTATGCCGCAGGGATCCGTGATCTTCTTTTTGGGCACCACTTGGCATGGCGGCGGCAAAAATACCACCGATCAGGCGCGTTTTGCCGTTACGCATCAGTACTGTGAATCCTATATGCGGCAGCAGGAGAACTATCTTCTTGAACTGTCCAAAGAGACTGTTCGGGCACTCTCTCCCGAACTACAGTCGCTTGTGGGTTACTCCATCTACCCGCCCTTCATGGGCATGGTGGAAGGCAAGCATCCGTTGCGTACGCTGGAAGAGAACTAGCCCCTTTTGCTGGAACAAATATGCCCCTTGAGTCGAGTGATTCCAGGCGTTCGGCTGCTCAGAGGCCACGAACGAAAGCAGAAGCTTCAGGGGTTGAGAGGGCAGAACTCTTCCGCTCAACGGGTGATGCCCTCTGAATCCCCCTAAAACCGAGAGCTTCAAAAAATGAAAAAAGACAATGGAAAAATTGAGATATGGGGTGCCGAAACTGCTCGAACATTTCGTCCGATATGGACAGCCGAGGAGTTGGGGTTAAATTACATTCATCACCCGATTGAACCGAGGACCGGAGAAACACGGACTGAAGCCTACACAAAACTCAACCCAAAGCAAAAAGTACCCTTTCTTGTTGACAAGGATATTCACGTCTCTGAAAGTCTGGCTATATGCCGATACCTGACTCGCAAATATCCGTCGGATGGCCTGGCAATACCCAATAATCTAACGGACTCTACAAAAGAGGACGAATGGTGTTGCTACATATTTGGTGAAATTGACGAAACGGCCCTTTATGTGATGAGAAGGCATGGTGATCTGGCCGAGATTTATGGCGCGGCACCAGAAGCCATTGAGTCGGCCAGGTCTTATCTTTCAAGGCACATGAATGTGCTGGCAAATCATATTGAAGACAGGGACAGCATGCTTGAGTTTGGTTTCGGGCTGGCGGACATTATGTTAATTTCATGCTTGGACTGGGCACTCTTCTATGGTGTTGATGTACCGGATACCCTTCTTGGCTACCACAAAATGATTACAAAAAGAGAAGCGTACAAAAAAGCAATAGTCGTGAATTACCCCAAACTTTTTGGAGGTGCAAATGGGCCCGCTTAAAGATATTAAAGTACTCGATTTAACCAGCATGGTCTCAGGTCCCATGGGGGCAATGATGTTGGCCGATCAGGGTGCTGAAGTGATAAAGGTAGAACCGACTCATGGTGAGCAGTTACGACATATGGGGCGACCTCACAACGGCGTGAATCCGGCTTTTTATTCCTGTAATCGCGGCAAGCGATCCATTGCTCTGGATCTCAAATCGAATGAAGGAAAGGAGATTCTGAACAAGCTGGCGGCAGAGGCTGATGTGTTTATGCAGAACTTCAGGCCAGGCGTCATTGACCGTATGGGTTTTGGCGAAGCAGCGATGCGTAAAACCAACGGCGGTTTGATCTATGTATCAATCAGCGGTTTTGGTGAGAAGGGTCCTTATGCCAATGCACGAGTCTATGACCCCGTGATACAGGCTCTTTCCGGTGCAACCGACATACAGGCGGATAAAGCCTCTGGTCGCCCGCAAATGTTCCGCATCATTATTGCCGACAAGGTTACGGCACTCACAGTAGCACAGGCTGTTTCATCGGCACTCTTTGTGCGAGAACGACAGGGCAAAGGCCAGCATATTCGCCTTTCAATGCTGGATGCCATGCTGTCCTTCTTCTGGCCTGAGGGAATGGCGGGGCTGGTGTATGGTGAAAAAGAGTTTGATGTCAGAAAGCTGCAAGGGTCCCAAGACCTGATTTATCAGACAAAGGACAGGTATATCACCGCCGGAGCAATCTCGAACAGCGAATGGGCCGGCATGTGCCGTGCCTTAAACAAGGAAGAGTGGCTTGAGGACGAAAGATTTAACACTCCGGCGGGTCGAGTGGTCAATGCTCAGGCAAGAAAAGACATGACCAGCGAAGAAATCAAAAAATGGGGTAGCGAGGAAATTCTGGCCCGCTTTCAGGCCGAAGAAGTGCCAAGCGCACCTTTACTGAATCGAATGGAGTTAATGGAAAATGAACAGGTTATGGTGAATGACTCCATCGAGTGCAAAGTGTTTGAAGGCTTTGGAGAAGTTCGCCAGGCACGGCCGGCTGCACAGTTTTCCGAAACACCCAGTGAAGTTGTATCTCCGGCACCAAAACTGGGACAGCATGGCTATGAGATCTTGAGCGAGCTGGGTTACGGGAAGGCTGCTCAGAAAAAACTGGTGGCCGACGGCAGGCTGGTGGTCAATGAATAAAGAACATCGAGTATGAGAGGGATAAAAAACACAAGCACTTAAAGTCATGAGCATTGAAGTTAGAGAAACGAACGCCTGCTGTGGGGCATTTATTACGGGCATAGATTTAAGGCAGGATATTTCGGTGGATTTGGCCGCAGAGCTCAGGGCAATCTGGCTGAAGCACAAGGTCGTTGCCTTTCCCGATCAAGCATTGAACAATTCAGATTTGGAGCGGTTTACTGTGGCTCTTGGGGGATTTGGAGAAGATCCGTTCTTTGGTCATATTGACGGGCATGAAAACATTGCTGCCATAGCAAGAAAGGCCAACGAAAAAACACCTGTTTTCGCTGAATTCTTTCATTCCGACTGGAGTTTTCTGCCAGTTCCTCCAGCCGGCACCTGCCTGTTTGGCATCACCATTCCGCCAACAGGCGGCAACACTTTGTTTGCCGACCAGGTTGCGGTTTATGAGCATCTACCGGATGACATGCGGAAGCAGGCAGACAGCTTAATGGCCATTCATTCCGCCGAGCGGGGCTACTCTCCCGACGGACTTTATGGAGAAGACGACCAAAAAAGCGGACGCTCGATGAACATCATACCCAGCGAGAGGGCAAGGGATAAATACAACCATCCCTTTGTCAGGGAGCATCACGAAACCGGCAAGAAAGCCCTGTTTTCGTCGCTGGCCTATATTCAAGGATTTGTCGGGCTTTCCGAAGAAGAAAGCCAGGAACTGCTTCTAAAATTCTATAAATTCCAGTCCAGAGAGGACTTTATCTACTCGCATAAGTGGGAAAAAAATATGCTGGTGATGTGGGATAACCGATCTTTGTTACACGCAGCCACTGGCGGCTATGATGGATATGACCGCCTGCTTCACAGAACAACTATTGCTGACAGCCGTTTCTAATGTAATTTCTTACAGGGCGATTGAGTGGCCTGGTCCTGTAGTCAGCGAGTCAGCTGATGAACTCACCGAATCCTGCATCAACCAATTGACTCGGTGTCATCTCGACCGGCTTCGGAGTGAGCACTTTAATCAATTCATCAGGGCTTTTGAACCATATCGTCAGGCTGTAAGGCTTGCGATTTTCGACACGATCGAATCGGGCCGTCAGGGCTTCATACTCAATAATCTGGCCTTGTTTGCTGGCGATTTGAACTGCAGTGGTATGAAACTTGCCATAACCGTGTTCTCTGACTATACGGAAATACTCAGTCGGAACGCCTATAAGGACATCAGGCTTAAAGAATACAAACTCGGAAATATCCCGCTTTTTGAATTTCTTAGCCATAATGAATTTCTCCCCTAATGACCGCCGAATCACCTTTCGTGGCGAAAGTGAGTTTTGAGAAATCTATTTTTGAAAAATCTTTAGCCATCTCAGTCGGAACGCCTATACGGACATCAGGTTCAAGCGGCCTGAATGAATCGAAATCGAAGCCCGCCATATTAACAGGTATTTAAGCACAAAAACGCAAACAAAGCGGCTCAAAATTAGGGGCTTATATACCTGACTTGGCAGGGCACGCACCAGCGTCTCGGGAGTCGCACCCTTCAGGTCTCGTTGCGGGTCAAGCATCGGTTTCATTGCTGATGGGTCACAGCATGGCCCAAAACAGAAAGACCTTTGGAAAGATGTTCCCGATCTTCCGGCGGCTATCCTGGCTTGATCTGGTTGCAACCAGTATGGAGCGAGGCGTGTCGCAACCGGATGGCTGTTTCAAACCAAGTATATAAGCCCCAAAAATTAATTCTTTGGTGCCATCGCCATGCTCGCATTGGGATGATTCCACCATGGCGTATCAGAGTAAGACCGAAGATCCAGTTCATGCGTCCAGGTGGATCTGTGTTGGCTGTACAAATAGTAGTATGCCTCGGCCACCTTTGATGGAAGGACCAGGCCATCACCCTTGCCTCTGGTCTCTCTTAATTCTGTAAACCGGTCGTCTCCGAGCATCTTGCCCAGAGTATCCGGTGCATCTACTGCACCATCAATAACAACATGTGCGACATGGATGCCCTGGCCGGAGAATTCATCATTCAGGGTTTGGCACAAAATCTTTTTTCCCGCCATGGCTGATGCATGAGAATGTTGATTTTTGTTTCCTCTCATGGCTGCCGTTGCAGAGGTTGCAATCACCGTACCGGAACCTCTTGCGCTCATTAAGGGGCACAATACTTTGGCGGCCCGAAATAAACTTAAGTTTGCAATTTTCCACGCCCACTCAAACTCTTTAAGAGATGTCTGGTCAAGCAGTTTCATGCCTGATTGCGCGCCCAGGTTGTGTATCAATACCTCAACAGGTCCAACATTTTTTTCAACCGAATCGACAAGGTTTTCTATTGCCCCGTCTTCAATGGCATTAAGTAGCTCGCCAGAAGCACTGCCGCCCTGCTTTTGTATATGCTCTATCGACTCCTGCAATGCCGCCTCATCGGTTCTTCTGCAAAGATGAGAATGCATGCCTTCCAGGGCAAATTTTTCGGCAACCGTGGCACCAATGCCTCTTCCGGCCCCCAGTACCAAACAGACTTTCTTCATTTTTTGAATGTGACCTCCGTCATGAGCTTCTTGTTCAAAGAAGGATACTACGAAAAGAAAATAGAGGTTTTTTTACAGGCTTGTATTCGACAAACGGGTGAATGCAAAATCTGGAGAGTAAAGCTGTCTGTTCAATAATATAAACCAGACAAGTCCTTGATAATAAAAAATAAAGTAACCAGCTTGTAACAGTAAAAGTTGCGGTTATCGAATATCTTTTGGGTGATTGTTTTTGCCGTCCAGGTAACCTATATGGCTATAGTCCTCTATATTGACTCCCTCCAGACAAGCTATATTGAAGCCGTATTCTGTAGGCACTGAACGCCGCTGATGGTGGGTGTAAATTCCACAAATTGAACAAAAGAAATGCTTCGCTGTGTGTGTATTGAAGGTGTACCGACTCAACTCACTGTGTCCCTTGACTATCTTCAGGTTTTCCAGAGGAACAGATGCGACAACGGCGTTTCTTCTGCTACAAATTGAACAGTTGCATTTTCTGAGTTTTTCCAGGCCATTGGGTAATTTGAGTGCCAATTCTATCGCTCCGCAATGGCAACTGAGTTTTTTTACTATGTCCATTTTGACCTCATAAAAGGGGTGCGCGTGAGCGTCAACGATTAGGTTTTAATACGCCATCTCGTCAGCAAAACATCTCGTTTATTTTCACCGCCGGAGAGAATATGAGCCGGACATTTTCTGGGGTTTTGGTGTCAAAAATCCCGTTGCCTTGCTCGAATACTATATAGACTCCCTCACAGTCGCCCTTGCTTTCCATCGCCTTCACCATCAGGTTGACTCCATCCTGTACGGCTTCTTGCTCTTTTTGAAGTCGAACAAAAACATACTTGCCGTCAACCTTGTTTTTCAGCAACGCATCCAGTCCTTTGTTGCGCTGAATTGGCGTGAAGCCCACAGTGGACAGGACGGCGTTCAGCCTGTGATCCGAAGAATTGTAGCTGGCAGAGCCTTTCTTTAAGAGATTCGAAGACGTTTTTACCGAATTTCGCAACCTGTCCTCTGAGAGAGCTACCGCATCGGGGCTTTGATCAATGCCCAGGTATCCTCTGCCCAGCAGTTTGGCGGCTACAAGCGTGGTGCCACTGCCACAAAACGGGTCTAAAACGAGATCCCCTTTATTGCTTGCCAGTTTAATGATCCGTTCCAAAAGCAAGATGGGCTTCTGAGTAGGGTACCCCACTCGTTCTTTTGCCTTGGGGTTCAAGAAAGGGATTTCCCAAACATCCCCAAGCGGAACCCCTTGCTTGTCCCCTGCAGCAACAAGACTTCCGTCCCCGTTTCGGGCGTATACAGCCTTATTACGTGAATCTTTGGCGCGATTTTGAAGTATTTGATCAATATTCGTGGTTGGCGCGTAATCTACCAACTGTCTATTGAACGTGAATTTATTCGACCTGGTGAAGTACAGAATAGTTTGATGATTTGGCAACAGCGACTTTGCTGAGTTGGACCACCTTTTGTAGGTCCACACTATTTCTGATCTGAAATTTCTTCTGCCGAAAATTTCCTCGCACACCAGCCTCAGAACATGAGAAGCATTCTTGTCGCAATGGAGAAACAAAGACCCCGTTTCCTTCAACACTCTGCTACAGAGGTCCAATCTCTGTTTCATGTAGGAAATGTATTCGCTTTGACCAAACCACTTGTCCTCAAAGGAAAAAGTACTGTCTCCATTTTTCGCAACCAATGACTGCTTTTTTTGTGTAAAAAATGGTGGATCCATGTAAACCAGGTCTGCACTTGACTCTGGTAGATCTGACAAGATCTCCAAACAGTCGCCTAAAATCACGTAGTCTTTCTTTTGGGTCATTGTGCTCCGATAGACTGAATAATCGCTTTAAGGTCTACCCCTGTGTAACTTTTAATGAAATCCCAGGCTGGCTCACCACCAAAATACTCTCCTCCCTCGCTTTGGTAAACAGCTTCCAGCTTTTTTGAATCTTTATTGCCTGCCTTCGCAAAGGCTCGAAAAACATCAGCCTGTATGGCTTGTAGCCTGCGGCTACTACAGCCCTTATTCTTGCATGCTCTTTGTTGATGTGGTCGCCGTCTGTAGTCGAATCTCTCCATTTGATCTCAAAGGCGTCTCGCTTGTTGACCAGACAATCGATCTCGTATTGCCTTGGGCGAAGGCTCACAGTATTGGGAATTCTTGTCTTTGCTGCGTCAGCAAAACGGTGCTCGAAGCAAAGAACGGCAGCTTCTTCAACGAATGAGCCAGCATACTTGTACAGGAACCTCCCTTTGTTTTGAAACACGTCTATGGCCCTACCCTCTTCGTCACTAACTCCCAGCGCGTTGTAGAGCATATAGTGACGATTGTCGTCACTTTTCATTTCCAACATTCTGGCATCTACTTTTTTCTGAAGGTTGATTGAGTATTCTTTGGCCAGTGCCTGAATTTTTTCTTCTATCGACATTAACGACCGGCACATCCGTGACTAAAAACAGCATCATATCAATTTGCCTCATTCGCTCTTCTGCAAAGATGAGAATGCATTCCTTCCAATCAAGGCGAATGCTTCGGTAAACATGGGGTCAATGCCCTTTCCGGCCCTCAACCTAAACAAACTTTCTTCAATTAACCTTCTGGTGAATGGAGAGGCCCATCCTTTATCAGACGGACAGCGTAGAAACAATCTCTCTTAGAGATCGATAACCAGGTCTGTTTTCGGTCGCGTACAGCAGAGAAGTATTTTGTTTTTACCTGTGGGCAACTCGATGTTTTCCGGATACCCAACATCGCCGGACAGAAGGGTGGCTTCACAGGCCTGGCAGACACCGTAACGGCAGCCGAATGCGGCATTCATGCCCTGCGATTCTGCAAATTCGAGCAGGTTGTTTTCATTCGGTGTCCAGGTCGTTTTCAAATCGCTCTGCAGAAACTCGACTGAGCGTGATTGACCCTCGCCTTTTGACGAGATGGCCCGCCTCTGTATGAACGATTCGGAAGAGATAGCGGCTTTCTCGATGCCGGCGGCGGCGAGTTCGCACCTCATATCCTGAACGAAGGACTGAGTACCGCACAGTAAAACTCGACTGTTCTCGGTGCAAGCACTCACAATATCGCTTGCTGTAACACGACCTGAAGCAAAGTTGTGAGATTCGGTCTCCTGACTGACGCATACTTTGAGCACAAGATTCGACATCCGTTGCCTGCACTTCTCCAGTTCAGACTGAAATGCCATGGCTTGCAGACTCCTTACGCCGTAAATCAGGGAGACATGACGTTCAGGATTTTCCGACGCCAATGTGTTCAGAATTGACATCATGGGTGTTATGCCGATACCAGTACACGCAAGTATCAATGGATGCTTGTCGCTCGGCAGGTCGCCGAATTGACCTGTGGGCCCTTTGATATGGACTTCATCTCCGACAGACAGGCTGTGGTGGAGCAGGAAAGAGCCGGTACCTTGATGGGATTGACCTGCCAGTTCAAACGTTTCCAGTTGAACGCTGATACGAAATTCGGCAGGCCGAGCACCGCTTCCTGAGAGTGTGTAGGGCCGGTAGAGGAGTTTTTCGCTGTCGGGCCGGGTGAGTGCCAGGACGATGTGCTGACCTGGAATATAACTCGGTAGAGCTTCGCCATCCTTTCTCACAAAGAAAAAGGACACAATGCTGTTGGTTTCGGTCTTTCGCCTGTTCAGCAGGTAAGGTACAAAGCCTCTTGGAAGCTTTGGCCCGCCGGGTTTTCGAGCCTCGTCTCGTGCTATTGTTGCACGGGCACTGCCCATCATTTTTTTCACCACGGCACTTCGGAGGCTCCTCATCCTGTTCAAGACCCGAGGAAAGAGCCGTGGAACAAGTTCGATTTCATCGCCAACCTGAATATCGGCTGTGTTTTCTGGCGAGCAGTAGATGCCAAGAAACTGGTTGGCATGTTCTGCAACGGCTTGAGGAATTTTGGGGTCCTCGGCCATGCCAGGCTGTTCGGCACCCGGAATCGAGCAACGAATCGTTGGGCTGTCGCAGTAGAGAATAGAGTCGCCGATTCTGATCTTGTGCCCTGTCCATTGGTTTTCGATGAACCCCGAGGCATTCTCCGGCGTTTCAATCAGGAGGTTGGGGCGGTAACGCTCGACGCGAAAATCTCCCGCTGGATACACCTGCTTCATTCGATCAAGTGTGGCGGTGGTCATGATATGTATCGGAAACATATCGTAGTAGGCACCGGGCAGTGTTCCCTTGTCGGCGACTGGCGTCGGTTTTTCCAGCGGATGCGGAGAGAGACCAGATACCGGCTTTCCGGAATTCATGCCAGTCAGTGTTCCTTGAGGCAGCATGGGTACCTTGATCGCATGGTGAGCACTCTTCGATGAGGGTGATCTTGTTGCAAGGACAACCTGCCTGCCCAAATATTGCGACAACAGCGCAGAGGCCCATGGGTCATCGGAAGAGACAAGCCGACCATCAGGGAACTCGATTTCGACCAGGGGGCCGATGGTTTCATCGAACTCACCTGTTGGCTGTCGAATGTACCTTGCTTTTAAGGTCAGCAACCTGGGCAGTTTTCGGCCATGGGTGATTTTTCCGACCTCCTGGTCGATAACCGCCCAGTTACGGTCGGAGGCCATGCCGCGAGGAGATAGAGTTGCCGAGTTGACTCTTGAGCCAAACATTGACTTGACAGGGTATTGCCAGATTTCCCTTACCTTTCCAACAATGGTCATAGGCTTGCCTGAACTGGATTGGGTACTTTCGCTTTATACAGATCGAATTGAATTTTGCTGGCTTGCAAGACTTCGCCGGCGGCACCTTCACCGGAACGAATAGTGCCTGAATCTTCCGCCTGCCCTCTGGTTAATCGATTCCATTATTCCATTAAGCAGGCCAAAAACACCATTGATCCCTTTTCCGGATTCCAGGATTTTCTTTTTTCTCCGATGCGGTAGATTGCCCTTCGCTCTGGAAAAGTGGGGCAGGTTTGGGCCTGTACCGCCCGGCCAGTTGCTTGAAGCGGGTTTGGATTGGCCCGAGCCACATCCATGGCAATGTCCAGTCCGGCCATAGTGCTCGGCCTGGTCCTTCCGCCTGTTCGCTCGCCTGCTTCGATTAACAAAAAGGGCTTATATACCTGGTTTGATACAGCCATCCGGTGGCGACACGCCTCACTTCATGCTGGTTGCAACCAGATCAAGCCAGAATAGCCGCCGGAAGATAAGCCCCAACAAAAAAACCATTATGTTTTTTGTCTCAGTCGATGCATTGCAAGCGACACCTACGAAACCGGCTCCCGCGATGACCCTGGCACCGAACAAGCCTCTTGCGAATGCTTCGGAGATGGCTTGTCGAATCAGTCGATTCTGAGCCAGCAGTATTCCAGTCCTCTGAATTCGGGGACGAAACTTTGGGCATAGCCCCGCTCAGCAAACCTCAGCTTTGGAAATCTCTGTACCAGTCGGAGTATCGCAATCTGGCCTTCAAGTCTTGCGAGATGCGCGCCAAGACAGAAATGCCTTCCGCCTCCGAAAGCGAGATGAGGAATGGGAGTTCGCTCAATATCGAACAGGTCGGGGTCTTGATAGACGGCTGGATCTCGATTTGCACTCGCCAGGGAAACGTGCAGACATTCGCCTCGCCGAATGGGGCAACCGCTGATTTCAGTATCCTGGTGTGTGATTCGGCTGGAGTTCAGCACAGGTGCGTCGTAGCGAAGCACTTCTTCTATTGTTGCCTCGATCAGGTTGTTGTTCTCTCTCAACTTTTTGAGCTGGGCCGGGTTCTCAAGCAGAGCTCTTACGCCGTTGCCTATCATGTCTGTCGTCGTCAGGTTTCCGGCCAGCAACAAAAGAACGCACTGGCTGACAATTTCACCATCACTCAGTTTGTCGCCGTCAATCTCTGAGGCGATTAACTGCGATATCAGATCGTCCAAAGGGTGTTGCCGTCGAGTCGCGATTTCCTTGAGAAAAAACGACTCCAGCTGTTCTGCGCCTTTCGCAGCAGATTTCAGGGCTTCCTCTGAGGGTACAGGGTTAAAAGCCGCCTCCTGGGTCATTTCAGACCAGCGTTTGAAGTCGGCCTGCTTGTCCGAGGGAATACCCATGATCTCGGCAATCACAACGGTTGGCACGGGTTCGGCGAAGGCGGCCATCAGGTCAAATTCCGGCCCTTCTATTCGGTCCAGATAGTGACGAACAACGTCTTCGACTCTTTCGCGCCAGCCTTCCACTGCGCGTGGCTTGAACAGATCGTTTACCAGTTGGCGAAGACGTCGATGCCGGTGGCCATCAGCCAAAAGCATGCTGACCTCCTCGTCTTCCTTGTTGATGAAGTGTCTGGCATAACTCTCCGGCAGGCTGCTGTTGGGATCCGTCAGCAGGTCCGGGTCCTTGAGAATGGCACGAACGTCTTCGTAACGAGTTGGAAAGTATCGGTGCAACTCAAGATCATGGTGCAACGGGTCGGCTTCCCTGATCTGACGGAGAACCGAGTAGGGATTCTCCAGATAGTCAGGATCGAAAGGAGTGAGTCGCATGCCAGTGGGGATGTTTTTCATATCAGGGTATGGCCTTGAACAGCTTGTCGTTCAAATAATTGCATCGCTCGCTCGAAACCTCTATACTCAATGAGGCGGCTAGAGGGTCGTTCCTAACAACTGCTTAACCCCTTGTGGGCTAGTCGCCCCGCCCCTCAAGGCCAGTACCTGACTATCAAATCAGTGCTGACCTTAAGCTTTCTCCATATCTCGAATACTTGGATATCGTGCCATTTGTCGGGAGTTTTGGTTCGGGTCAAATAGCGGCCTGCCATGTAAATCACCACGTCCGCCAATTGCAAAAAGCGGCTGTGGTGTGAACGGGTAAAATAGACGGTATCCACCAATCGGTCCAGCGGCCTTTCAGAATGCATCGGTGTTTTCCCTTCAGTCTTGTACTCGGAAAAATCGGCCAGCGAGCCTGCGACTTCGTCATTCTCGTAATCGCCGAAAGCAATTCCTAAATCATCAACCTTGTCGAGGTGAGCACAAGCCATCTCCAGGAATAACATGAGGCCCAAACGATACTCTGGAAAAGGATATGCGTACTTTTCACGATACTTTTGGACATCAATATGCACAAGGCGGATAGGGATTTCCTTGCTGATCAGCAAGGTAACGAAATCATCGAATAGCTGAATTCGTTCCGGCAGTTTGCGGCTCTTGAAGGATCCCTTGCCCTGAAACATCTCTGCTCCGTGGAATTCGTTTTCAGCCACCAGCGAGCTACTGCCAAAAAAATTCGACTGCATCAGGGTGAGCCTACTGTCCAGTTCGCGTGCTTTATTTTCTGGCACCAGAATGCCTCCAATGTTGAAGAACGGGTTATTCTTGCTGTACTTGTTTTCGTCGAAGTAGATCAGATGCATGGGCCATGCCTTTTACATCAATTTTACAATCTGGCCGGTAACAGTCGCTGGAATCTGCGCCCAAAGGCACAGTAGCAAATTAACTACTTGACGCTACGGAGATATGCCCAGAACCTGGAGAGTAAAAGCTACTCTCGCTCAATGTATAAGGAACAACTACTAACTCAGCTCTTTGTAACCTTTTACCTCAATCAGGTAGCCACTGGGGCAACTTAAATACATTTTTTGCCTCTCCATTTCAGTTCCTTTGTCAACTGTATGAACTGGAGTATGAATCCATTTTGAATAGCTCCTGGATATCTTCTTTTCCAATTCCTTGAATTTATTCAGTGGAAGATTGACTCCGAAATGAAGATCAGGAAGATCAACGTTTATTTCTGGGTTCTCTTTAAGTGTTATCTGGGTTCCATATAAATCTATATTTATGTAATCGCCTTCGTAGGTTATACCGGCACCCATTACATCGCGGTAAAACTCTTTGGATTCCTCCAAGGATTTAACTCCAATAGACAGATGAAATTTTTCAATCAACTTATTACTCTCTTTCAGTAATTACCTTACCTAATGCATTTTCTCAATTTTTTTGGTTATTTTTTTATTCTCCAGGGAGGGTTTAATCTATTTTTTCCTGCATAGAAAAGAATTAGTTGGTTTCTGTCAATATCCTTTAGCCTTGCTTCCCTCCACAACCATTCTTCATCTGTTGGTTCCGTCTCAAATTGAATTCCTTTTAGTTTCAAATTTTCAACATATTCATCCAAATTCTCACACTCAAAATAAACACAAATACCCTCTCCTTTTGGCAATGCATCAGTGTGATGTAATGAAAAAGTTGAATTCCCATCCGGACATTCAAATCTTGCGTAATTTGGTAAATCTTCCACAATTAAATTCAATCCTAATTTTTTGTAAAACGGAATTGACTTTTTTAAGTTTGAAGAAGGAACAGTTACTTGATTTAGATTCATTTTATTCCCGCTCCATAGTTACTCAAAAACAACCCCAGTAAATACAAGGGTTACAGAAGAAAAAAATTATTTAGTTGAGAGCTGACTGGCTACTCAAATGAAATCTTTGAATTCAAAATAATTTATTCCGGCTTTTGTATTCAAAGAATTATTTACAACTGACTTCGAAAGTTTTTTTACTGAAATACTTCTAAGTTTTTTTAACGGTCCGTGCAACAAAGGATCAGCAATAAAAGATACGGCATCGGCTAAAGCCGAACCTGAACTTGTTTCCTCTAAGATGCCCGGGCTGAAATATATTCGTGCTGTCAAATCCAAGTTTGATTATTTCTTCTTCAAGCATTCCTTTGGTTTTTAAGTAATAAATTCTGGAATTTGGATTGGCACCCGCCGCTGAAATAAGTGAAATTTTTTTGGCACCTGCCTCTTTGGCTTTTTTGGCTATCTCAAGTTGATAGGTAAAGTCAACCTGAAAAAAATTTTCTTTTAGAGTGGGATTCATAAAGCCCATGACGTTGTGATAGTACAAGGGGTATCCCAAGGAAAGATACACCTGGTTTACATGAGGAATCTCCAATTCTGGAAGGCTGTCAAAATCAATGATTAATTCTTGAGCACTATCCGGTAAGTTGGGTATGGCTCTTCTGCCCAAGGCTATGGTTGGACTTTCATTGATACCCAATTCTTTAAGGATGTGATTACCCAAAAATCCTGTTGACCCTGCCAATAAATTCATTTTTTACTCCCACTCAATGGTTGCAGGCGGTTTGCTGGAAATATCATAGACGACACGGGAGACTTCCTGAATTTCGTTCAGAATCCGGTTGGCAACTCGGCCCAGAAAATCGTGCGGCAGTTCTGCCCACCGGGCGGTCATAAAATCAGTGGTGGTAACCGCCCTTAACGAGATGACGTACTGATATCGGCGGGCATCACCGGTCACCCCCACTGACTTGACCGGCAGAAACACAGCAAAGGCCTGGCTGACCTGATCGTAGAGATCAGCTTCTTCAAGTGCCTGAAGAAAGAGAGCATCGGCTCGGCGGAGGATGTCGATATAGGCCGGCTTGACCTCACCCAGAATGCGCACACCAAGCCCGGGGCCGGGAAAGGGGTGGCGGTTAATCAGGGAATCCGGTAGCCCCAGTGCGGTACCGATGCGCCGAACTTCGTCCTTGAACAACGACTTCAGAGGCTCAATCAGGGGTAACGGCAATTTGTCGGGCAAGCCGCCGACATTGTGGTGCGATTTGATCAGATGCGCCTTTTGAGTGGTGGCGGCAGCTGATTCGATGACATCCGGGTAGATGGTGCCCTGCCCAAGCCAGCGGACGTTATCCATTTGCCTGGCCTCTTTGGCAAACACCTGGATAAAGGTTTGCCCGATGACCTTGCGCTTGGCTTCCGGGTCGGTAACACCGGCCAGTGCTCGCAGAAAAACTTTCTCGGCATCAATGCGCCGAACTCTGAACTGAAGGCGGTTGTCGCCCTGGCTGGACAATGCGTCCATCACGCTATTTGCCTCGTCTTGACGCAGCAGGCCGTTGTCGATAAACAGGCAGGTCAGTCGATCACCCAGTGCCTTGTGCAGAAGGGCGGCGGCGACCGCCGAATCGACGCCGCCGGACAAGCCCAGAATGACTTCGCCGCCCGCCTGAGTCTGGGTTGTGATCTCCTCGACGATGCTGTCGATGATCTGCGCCGGTGCCCACAAACCGTTGCAGCCACAAACGCTGGTCAGAAAGTTTTCGAGAATCGTCTGGCCCTGAGGCGTGTGTGTAACTTCGGGATGAAACTGTAGCCCGAACAGCGACCGGTCGGTGTTCGCCATGGCGGCAATGGGTGCATTGTCGCTGGCGGCCAGTGTATGAAACCCGTCGGGCAGAGCGGTCACTCTGTCGCCATGACTCATCCAGACATCCAG
>RKSB01000126.1 GCA_007571095.1 K189A clade bacterium
AGAGACGGCTTCCACAGAACGAAGTCAGAGGGGTGCTTTTTGTAGTCTGCCAGCTCCACTCTTGCACCGGCCAGCAGATCCTCTACGGATCGGTTGCTCAACTGTCCGTAGTCTCGGCAGGAAGGCACGTGGAACAGCACATGGTCGTTTTTCAGATAGGCATTTTTGCTCTTCAGCAGGCGCTCTATGAGCCGAATCATCTGGCCGATATAGTCGGTTGCTTTCGGTTCCGAAGTAGGGCGCAGGCAACCAAGCTCGGCCACATCCTGCGAATAGGCTTCTGTGTAGCGGGCTGTCAGGGTCGAAGCGTCTTCGCCACTGGTCCGGCAGGCTTCGTTGATGCGGTCGTCCATGTCTGTGATATTCCGAACATAGGTCACATTCGAGTAGTTTTTGCCGAGCACTCGAAACAGTGTGTCGAACACAACCGCACAAAGCCCGTTGCCTATGTGGACATAGTTGTAGACGGTCGGCCCGCAGACGTACATCTTCACGCGATCTTTCGCCAGCGGGGAAAACGGCTCCTTGCGCCCGCTTTTTGAATTAAACAGGGTCAGCGCCACAATCAACGCTCCGTAAAAGGCACCGGAGAATTATCCGGCGAGTTTAGCTGAAGTCTTCCAGTTGCTGATAAAAGCAACTGGGTCGTCCGGTGTGGCAGGCAACGCCGGTTTGAACCACTTTGGCCAGCAGGGTGTCGGCATCGCAGTCAACACGCAAATCGGTCAGCTTCTGGGTGTGTCCCGAAGTTTCGCCCTTGCGCCAGAGCTTTTGACGGCTTCTTGAATAATAGTGAACATCGCCGGTGGCCAGCGTTTTGGTCAGTGCCTCCTCGTTCATCCATGCCATCATCAGCACCTTGTTGCTCTTCGCATCCTGCGTAACCACAGGCACCAGCCCCGACTCATTCCAGCGGATCTGCTTCAGTGCTTCGGGCAGGGACAGCCGAACATCGCCTGAGGTCTGGGGGGCTGCCTTAGCCATAGTTTGTGTACTCCAGTCTTCTGCCCTGTCCTGCCGGCGTCAGGGCACCATCGTCCCACACTCGTTGGCCGTTTACCCAAGTACTCAGAATACGTGAGCTGAAGGTCAGATCGGCAAAGGGAGTCCAGCCGCACTTTGCCAGCACCGGCTCCTGATTCACCTCATACCGAGCATCGTCGTCAACCAGCACCAGATCGGCAAAATACCCCTCTCGCAGGTAGCCTCGATCAACGATTGAGAATATATCGGCGGGGGCATGGCACACCTTGTCCACTACCTGAGCCAGCGTCAGTTCTCCTCTGGCCACCTGCTCAAGCAGGCTTTGCAGGGCGTGCTGAACCAGCGGCAGGCCGGCTGGTGCCCGGCTGTAGGCCTGTTCTTTTTCTTTCCTGCTGTGAGGCGCATGATCGGTTGCGATCACATCCAGCACATCCTCGCGCACTGCCTGCAGAAGTGCCTTTCGGTCATCCGCCGACTTGATGGCGGGGTTGCATTTGATGAAGTTACCCTTTTTGGGGTACCAGCTTTCATCGAAAAACAGATGATGGACGCAGGCCTCGACGGTGATTCTCTTGTCGTTGCGAGGACCCGCCTTGAACAGGGCCAGTTCATCGGCTGTAGTCAGGTGCAGTACGTGCAGCCTGCTACCCTGCTTGCGAGCAAGCTGTACTGCCAGCGTCGATGATTTGAGGCAGGCCTCTCTCGACCTTATATTCGGGTGCTCGGTGATCGGAATATCGTCGCCCCAGCGTTCTTTGGCCGCCTGCTGGTTGGCCTCGATCATTGGCGTGTCCTCGCAGTGAGTGGCAATCAGCAGAGGCGTTGCACCGAAAATGCTCTCCAGATAGGCAGGGTCGTTCACCAGCACGCTGCCTGTCGTTGAACCCATAAAGATTTTCAGGCCGCAGGCATGGCCCGGCTTCAGCCGCTTGATGTCTTCAAGGTTGTCGACGGTCGCACCGAGATAAAAACCGAAATTGGCCACCGAAACCTTTTCTGCTCGCTTCAACTTGACTTCAAGGAGGTCGGCGTTGGAGACAAAGGGGTGGGTGTTGGGCATCTCAAGATAGCTGGTGATGCCGCCGGCCACCGCCGCCGCTGACTCGGTGGCGAGAGACCCCTTGTGCTCCAGCCCAGGCTCTCTGAAATGCACCTGATCGTCAATCATGCCGGGCATCAGCAGATGGCCCTCTGCATCCACGACCTCGGCATCGCCTGCCAGAATGCTCTTGTCCATGCGCTCAATCCGCCCGTTGTGTATCAACAGATCGCCCTGAAAGATCAGATCTTCGTTAACCATACGGGCGTTTTTTATCAGGGTATCTGGCATGACATTTCGAGTTTGCAAGAGGAATAGACACAGTAGTGTAAAGCCGACAAGCTGTTTCAGCAAAATTCACCCGCTTTCTTGTAAGCATTTGGTCATCCTGAAAGCCTTTGGCTGGCAGAATTGAGTTCGTTTCTTGTAAGTATTTGTCCGCCAGCGGTAAGCGATTCGTTTTCTTGTAGGCATTTAGCCATCCCCGAAAGCCTTTGGCTGGCAGAACCCAGTCCGATGCTCAATAGCTTTCGTTCGCCCATAGCAATCAGTTCGCCTCTTGACAGCTTTTGCCTGTCAATGGCAATTAGCCCGTTTTTTTGTAAGAATTTAGCTATCTTGAGAGATTTTGGTGGAAGCCTTGAGACATGCTTCGGGCGTTGGCGATCTTTTTGGCGGTGCTTTTCTTTATTTCGGGGTTGTTGCCTGAATCTGACGATTCGTCGCCGAAAGGCTCATCGCTGAGCGGCGTATCGAAAGATGACAAGGCGACCCAGCCTCGGGTGAGTACTTCAAGCTCGGCGAGTGTTGCGGGCGGCAGGAAGAAGGTGAATCGGCAATCGGGTAATGCAAGGACCTGGTGTGGCCTGGTGGTTGCCCCCGAACACCGTTGCAGCCCTTATGTAAGAGCCGATTACAAATATTCCCAGAGTCTTGAGCCGAGGATTGTCCGGCAGCTTGGAGGCATCTACAGCCCTTACACCAATCGTGTTTTTTCCAGCACGAGAGAGACCGACATAGAACACATGGTTGCCACCAGTGAAGCCCACGATTCAGGCCTTTGTGCTGCTCCAGACAGAACTCGGCGGCGATTTGCCAGCGATCTGGACAATCTCACGCTGGCCAGCCCGTCGGTGAACAGACGTCAAAAGAAGGGCAAGGATGCTGCCGGTTGGTTGCCTGCTGAAAATGCCTGCTGGTTTGCTGCTCAGGTGGTCAAGGTGAAGCAAAAATATGGCCTGAGTATCGACAGAAGAGAAAGGCGGGCTTTGGAGAGGGTGCTCGGCAAGTGCGTGCCCTCAGAACTGGCCTCGGATTGTGATTTCTCCAATATAGCCCTTGAGGCGTCATGGACGACGCCTGTTACAGGGCGATGACTCGAATTCGACTTTCGGCTTTCGGTCAGCTTCTTCGGTCTGACTGCTCTGTGTCCTGGCCTGCCAGCGATCACTGTCGAGCTTATCGCTGATGCTGGCCCGAACTCGGCTTTCGCCTTTCGGTCAGCTTCTTCGGTCTGACTGCTCTGTGTCCTGGCCTGCCAGCGATCACTGTCGAGCTTATCGTTGATGTTGGCCCGAACTCGGCTCTCGCCTTTCGGTCAGCTTCTTCGGCCTGAACGTCTGTATTTCCGCCCTCTGCCTGCCTTCGACTGATGCTGACC
>RKSB01000106.1 GCA_007571095.1 K189A clade bacterium
TGCCGTTTTCAGCCGCAGTCTGGCCTGGAGCCTGCAAATTCCTTCTCTGGGAGTCAACCACATGGAAGGTCATTTGCTGACCGCCATGCTGGATAACGAGGCACTCAGGTTTCCGTTCCTCGCATTGCTGGTTTCAGGGGGACACACGCTGCTGGTGCAGGCCAATGGGTTGGGCGATTACAAAATACTGGGCGAATCGGTTGACGATGCGGTCGGCGAAGCCTTTGACAAAACGGCCAAGTTGCTTGGCCTGCCTTATCCGGGCGGCCCTGAATTGGCGAAACTTGCGGAATCAGGGCAGCCTGAACGGTTTGACCTGTCTTTACCGATGGTCAAAAAGCCCGGGCTTGACTTCAGCTTCAGCGGTTTGAAGACACAGGTTCTGGTAACCGTGCGATCTCTGGAGAAGGCCGGAAAGTTCGACTCTTCGGCGCGTGCCGATATGGCTTCGGCTTTTCAGGATGTCGTGGTCAAGACTCTGCTGATCAAATGCCAGCGTGCGGTTCGCCTCACCGGTACTCGAAGGCTTGTTGTTGCCGGCGGAGTCAGTGCCAACAAAGCCTTGCGCGACGCTCTGAAGGATTGGGCAGAGCAAGCGGAGTGCGAACTCCACCTGCCACCGGTCCAGCTCTGTACCGACAACGGGGCCATGATCGCTTATACCGGCTGCCTTCGCCTCTCTGCCGGTGAGCAGGATAGCGGGCTGGCTGTTCGCACTCGACCCATCTGGCCAATAGACGAGTTGAAACCGCCTCTGGCTTGAGGTGATCTGATATCAGCCTGGCTGCTCTTCGTCTGCTCTTTTGATCGTTCTTTCGATGGCGGCCTTCCTTCTGGCAGTGAGTTCTCTTTTCATGTCCATACCCGAAAGCCCCAAATGAACCAGCTGTTCAGCCGACACTCGAAGAACTGCTTTCGCGCATTTTTTAATCAACGCATAGGACCATTGCCATCCGGCTGTTTCGGCTAACTGGCAGGCGACCTCCAGAGCTCTGTATAAGCGGTCGGATTGTCTGTACAGATCGGCTTCTGCAAAGGCTTGAGCCAGGCCGGCGGCATCGATTTTCTCTCCAATGGCAATCAAGGCCCCCGTCTTGAGGGCCATTTCATGGTATCGGTTGGGTACCTTCAGACGTTTTCGAATATCCAGCAACCGCTCCTTTCGCCGGTCACCATACAAGCCGGCAAAAAGCAGCGCATAGACCCAGAGCGCATTTTTCGGTAAATCCGTCTGCTGGCTGAGGCTGGTGGCCCCCCAGGTGGCCAGCCATTTCTTCGGCTTGTCCGGCCCAAGGATGACTCCCAGTGCGTTCCAGTTTTCCAGCAGGGAGAAGTAGCGATTGGGGTCGGGTGAGGCCAGTGCTTTTTTCGTCTCTTGCCAGACTCGTTCGCCGGTCAGGCTGGCCAGTTCTCCAGAGACGGCCATTTGACTCAGCAGCTGTTCAGTTTCGTCGGCGACAGTAAAGCCCCAGGGCGAGAGCTGGGCTGCAAAACGGGCCACTCGAAGGACGCGAAGCGGGTCTTCCGCAAAGGCATCAGACACATGCCTCAAGACTCTGGCTTTTAGATCAGCCTGACCGCCAAAAGGGTCAATCAGCTCTCCGTCGGCACTTTTGGCCATTGAGTTGACGGTCAGGTCGCGACGTTTCAAGTCTTCTTCCAGGGTGACATCGGGACCAAAATGACAGATGAATCCGGTGTGGCCTCGGCCAACCTTGCGCTCTGTTCTGGCCAATGCATGCTGGTCTCCATTGACCGGCGAAATGAACACGGGAAAGTCCTTGCCAACCTGCCGAAAACCTTCTGCCAGCAAGCTCTCCCGAGAAGCACCTGTGACTACCCAGTCGCGCTCTTGAACGGTTCTGCCGAGAAGTTCATCCCGTACCGCCCCGCCCACCAGATGCACAGTCCGTTGGCTGCTTTTTTCGGTTTTCATGTCGATGGCTCGTCGATGACCAGCCGGTGCAGACGATTGGAAAGTCTTACAAAGTCATCGACCGAAAGCTGTTCTGCTCTGGTGCCTTCACTGATGCCGACTGCATTCAGCAACTGACTCGGGTCAGGCAGCATTCCCCTGAGTGCCGATTTCAGAGTCTTGCGCCGCTGACTAAAGGCAGCCTTGACCAGCCGTGCAAACAGCGAAGAGTCTTCGAGTGTCGGAACATCCCTTCTGGGCGTGAGGCGAACCATTCGGGAATAAACCGCCGGCGGCGGGTAAAAATCCTCGGGCGGAATTCGCCGATACAGCGCAATATCAAACTGATGTTGCAGCATGACCCCCAGCCGACTGCGCTTTTTACTGCCAGGCCCGGCAGCCAGACGTTCTGCAACCTCTGCCTGCAGCATAAAGAGTGCGTTCTTTATTCGTGTTCGCCATAAAGGCAAGCGACCCAGCAGAGGAGTCGAGATGTTGTATGGCAGGTTGCCGATCAGCCGCCACTTCTCACCCGGCTCCAGAACCGGTAGCTCAAATTCGAGAATGTCTGCCTCAATCAGCTTGAGGGCAGGCCATCTGCTTCTTAGCCGGCTGACCAGATCCCGATCAACCTCGACGGCGGTCAGTGCCACTTTGCTGGCCAACAGTCTTCCGGTCAGAGCACTCCGGCCGGAACCTGGTTCCAGTACCCTCTGGCCTGCTTCGGGAGCCAGAATATCGAGAATTTCGTCGATCACTTTCGAGTTTCTCAGAAAATGCTGGCCAAAACGTTTTCTGGGCGAGGGGAGGCGTCGAGTCAACATGGTCCAGCCGTTCGCCGGAATGCCATGTCTGCAGCCAGTGCCAGTGCTGCCTGCAGGCTGCCCGCATCGGCTTGTCCCGTACCAGCGAGTTCCAGTGCGGTACCGTGATCGACGGAAGTGCGTATCAGAGGCAACCCGAGAGTTACATTGACCGCTTGCCCGAACCCTGCGTACTTGAGCACCGGCAAGCCCTGATCGTGATACATGGAGAGCACTGCGTCATAGTCGGTGAGCCTGTTTGGAGTAAACAGGGTATCGGCCGACTCAGGCCCCGAGATATTCAGCCCTTCTTTGGCCAGCCGGTGAACTGCCGGCGTAATGATGTCGATTTCTTCCCTGCCCAGCACGCCGCCCTCGCCGGCATGCGGGTTGAGGCCTGCCACTGCAATTCTGGGGTTGGCAGAGGAAAGCATCTGCTTCAGGCCCGAATGCAGAATACGCAGTCGAGCTTCGAGGCTTTCCTGAGTGATGGCATCGGCCACCTGGCGCAGGGGCAGGTGAGTTGTCTGCAAGGCGACTCGCAGGTCACCAGCCACCAGCAGCATGACCACGGTGGGCGTGGAGGTCAGCGCGGCAAGAAACTCGGTGTGCCCGGTAAAGGCTACTCCTCCCTTGTTGATGTTTTCCTTGTGAACCGGCCCGGTGACCATCGCCTGAAAGCGGTTCTCCATACAGCCCTGTGCGGCCTTTCTCAGACAATCCAGCACATAGCCGGCGCAGGCGGGGTCCAGTTGCCCTGCCGATGCCTGTCCGCCCGGCGTATGCAGTACCGAGAAGCCGGCATGAAACCGGTTGGCGTCAAAGTCCTGCAATTTCAATGTCAGTCCGAGCAGCCCGGCTCGCTGCAAAAGCATGTTCCGGTCAGCGATCAACACACATTCTATTGCTGCCGACTGCTCTGTTCCCGCTGACTTTGCTATTCCTGCCGA
>RKSB01000086.1 GCA_007571095.1 K189A clade bacterium
TCTCAAACAACTCTCGACTGATCAGGCCCTCGTTCAGTGCGTTGTACACCTCAGAGATGTAAATGGTGGCAACGAAAACATTGTCACTGATGATCGAGAGAAGCCCATTGACCGCATAAAGGCTCACCGGCTGGTTTTGCTCGGACAGGCTCAGCACCCACTGAATCAGGGGGGCAAATAAATGCTGGTCCTCAATAATTGAAATCACGCCAAAAAATACGACCAGCAAAGCGGTGAAAGGCAGAGATTCCTGAAAAGCACGTTCAATCCTGTGCTCTTCTATGATGCCGTTGAATGCCGTTTGCAGGACGACAATCGTCAGCCCAATCAGGCCAACGGCGGCGATGTGAAAACCCAGGGCAATCACCAGCAGAAGAGCTGCTATGGCCTGTGTTACCAGTGCTATTCGTCCGCGAGTCGTGCGTTCTCGGCTCTCCTCCTGGTCGAATTCCTTGAGGATTTTCCTGATGTTCCTCGGCATTTTGACGCCGTAACTGAACAGCGAAAAGCGTTCCAGCAAAACACAGGTCGAAAGACCAACGACCAGCACAGGCAGAGTAACCGGTGCCATCTGCATAAAGAATTCGACAAAATTCCAGCCGGTAATTCCGGCGATCAGCAGGTTCTGGGGTTCGCCCACCAAAGTGCACACGCCGCCCAGTGCCGTCCCTACCGCGGCGTGCATCATGCAGCTTCGCAAAAAGGCCCGCAGGGTATGCAGGTCTGCCTGATGTGCCCGGGGAATGTACCGGTCCAGTTCGGAGGCGGCAACATTGACTGTCACAGCGACCACCTTGCAATAGACGACATAGAAGCCGGTACCGACGCTTATGATGACCGCAATCAAGGTCAGGGCATCGAGAAACGCCGACAGAACCGCCGAGATAAAGGAAAACAGGAAAGCCAGAGCCACCGACGACTTGACCTTTACCAGTAGCTTGGTGAAAACCCACATCAAGAGGTCTCGCATGAAGTAGATGCCGGCGACCATGAAAATGAGTAGCAGGATGACCGGCAGGTTGCTCTCGACCTCCCGATAGAGGCTCTCCGGGCTGCTCAGTCCAAGCAAAAACCCCTGTAGTGCAATCAGCCCACCCGATTGTAGCGGGTAGCAACGCAACGCCATCGCCAGCGTGAAGATGAATTCCAGCAGAATGACCCAACCAACCACAAAACCACTGGTCAGCAGCATGAGCAGGGGGTTGAGCAGGAGCATTGCGACAATGCTCTTTTTGTACCAGCTCGGAGCGGTGCCCAGAAAGTTCTGCCAGAAGGCTTGTAGGTATTTTTGCATAAGGGTTTTCCGTCACCGGAATAGCCGGCGTGTTTGCTTTCTCAAGCAGAAAAAAAGAGTTATCTCAGGTCAGCATTCGCCGCCAGAGGGCCAAAAAGCATCAGATAGTACATCACCAGCAGCAGGTGACTGTCGGAACGAAAGTCACCATTGAGGAAGGCAGCCATCGGATCAAGCTTGCCCGCAGCTATCTGCACAGGTATCTCGGTGCTGGTAAAATACAGCGTCAGAGTTGCGTGAGCGTGGCGGCCCTCTCCAAACTCCAACTGACCCGAGTGAAGCCTGAGATAGTAGTTTTCGCCTGTTTCGAGAGAGCACTGCCAGATTGCATCATGAACAGCCAGCGGTTTGTGTTGTTCAAACATTCTGCAGTAGAGGTCTTTCAGCTTCTTCAAGGACTGGCTCCCAATTACGTACGGCAAGGATGGCGTAGCGCCGGATAAGGAAAAAGCGATGACTTGGGGCGACATTTTATTTGATTACCTGGCCTTTTTGGCAAAAACCTTTACCGTGGTGATTGCCTTTCTGGTGGTATTGGCAAGCATCTTTTCAGCTCGACTCAGCACTCGGAAAAAGCCACAGGGCTATCTCGAAGTCAAAAAAATTAATCAGGTGCTGAATGATTATCGCGACCTGCTCCAGGGTGTCATCCTGTCGGCCGCCGAATTAAAAAGTTACATCAAGCAGCGAAACAGGCAACACAAAAAGGAGGCCAAGGCTCAATCAGCCAGACGCAGACTCTTCTTTCTGGAGTTCAAGGGAGACATTCAGGCCGAAGGCGCGAATGCCTTAAGCCGTGAGGTATCAGCCATTTTGACCAGTTCGGATGCCGAAGACGAGGTTCTGGTGAGTATCGAGAGTTCGGGTGGTACCGTCAACGGCTATGGTTTTGCCGCCTCCCAGTTGCAACGAATACGGAAGGCCGGTATTCGCCTGACTGTTGCCATCGACAAGGTGGCCGCCAGTGGCGGCTATCTGATGGCTGTTGTGAGCGACAGGATTATAGCCGCGCCCTTTGCGGTAGTAGGTTCAATAGGAGTGGTCGCCCAGATACCCAATTTCCATCGCCTGCTGAAGAAAAACGATGTCGATGTCGATATATTCACTTCTGGAGAATTCAAGCGTACGGTGACAGTTTTTGGCGAGAACACCGAGGTTGGCAGGGAGAAGTTCCAAAGTCAGCTTGACCTGATCCATCAACAGTTTCGGAGTCTGGTGCTCAAATACCGGCCTGATATAGATATTGACAAGGTCGGCACCGGCGAGACCTGGCTGGCGGAGCAGGCACTTGAACTCGGGTTGGTGGACGATCTGATTACCAGCGACGACTATCTGATGGAAGCGTGCAGGGAAAAAGATGTGTTCAAGATCAAGTGGGTGCCCAAACTGTCGCCCATGGGGCGCTTGGCCTATCGCCTTGAGAGTGCTGTGACCAGATGGTTGCGTTCTCTCGGGCTTGTGCACTCTGGAACACGAGACCTTTAGGAGAGACTTATGACTCGTTTCAAGGCTTTTCGAGTCACTCGAACCGAGGACGGCTTCAAGCGTGAAGTCGTACCTTTACAGGCTTCGCAGTTGCCGGAGGGCGAGGTTTTGGTGGCTGTACACTTTTCGTCTGTCAACTACAAGGACGGGCTATCGGCGACAGGCCACCCGGGAGTGACGAGAAACTTTCCCCACACGCCGGGCGTTGATGCCGCCGGCATAGTACTGGAGTCCGATGTCCAGCGGTGGCGAGCAGGCGACAAGGTGTTGATAACCGGTTACGATCTGGGCATGGGTACCGCCGGCGGGTTTGCCGGCTGTGTTCGAGTACCCGCCGGATGGCTGGTAGCCTGCCCGCCAAAGCTTGATCTCCGGTCTTCGATGGTTCTGGGGACCGCCGGTTTGACCGCCGCCCTCTGTGTTGACAAACTCCAGCAGATGGGCCTGGACAGGAATGGAGAGGTGCTGGTTACCGGTGCCACCGGCGGAGTTGGCAGCATTGCGGTCAGACTGCTCAGCCGCCTCGGTTTTCAAGTCGTTGCCGTGACCGGCAAATCCGATTGTGAGGACATGCTCAGAGAACTGGGAGCGGCGAAGGTCATTACTCGGGAAAGCCTGAGAGAGGGTACCGGCAAGCCACTGTTGGCTGAACGCTGGGCCGGAGTCGTCGACACCGTCGGCGGCGACCTGCTGTTTAATGCGGTCAAGGGTCTGCGTTACGGTGCCAGTGCGGCTATCTGCGGACTGGTTAATTCGCCGGAAATCCCTGCTACAGTCCTCCCCTTTATCCTTCGCCACGTCAACCTGCTGGGTATAGATTCAGTAGAGCTTCCGGTGGCTGAAAAGGAAAGGATATGGTTAAAGCTCGCTCAAGAATGGCA
>RKSB01000128.1 GCA_007571095.1 K189A clade bacterium
CTACTGACAGGCTTCGCAGTCTGGATCGTCTATGGAACAGGCTTGTGCTTCCTGGGGTGGGGCGGTTTCAGGCGTTTTGCTGACTGCATTCAGGTCGGTTCGATCAACAGTGGCCTTCTCCGTATTGGTGGCCGACAGCGCGCGCAGATAGTAAGTGGTTTTGAGTCCAGACCGCCAGGCCATTCGGTACAACTCATCAAGCTGGGAGCCGCTGGGGTTGGCTATCCAGAGATTCAGCGACTGGGCCTGATCAAGCCATTTCTGGCGACGGCTGGCGGCTTCAATGATCCAGCGCGGCTTGATCTCGAAGGCGGTAGCATAGAGGGCTTTGACCTTGTCGGGAATACGGTCGATGTGCTTGAGGCTACCGTTGAAGTACTTCAGGTCATCACGCATCACGTCATCCCAGAGGTCCTGTGCTTCAAGGTCCTTGACCATATGGTCGTTGATCACGGTAAACTCGCCCGACAGGTTGGACTTCACATAGAGGTTTTGATAAACCGGCTCTATGCAGGGCGACACGCCGATGATGTTGGCAATGGTTGCGGTGGGTGCGATGGCCAGCACATTGGAGTTGCGCATACCAATCGCCTGTACTTTCTCTCTCAGGCCATCCCAGTCCAGAGTCGTGCTGCGGTCAACATTGAGGTACTGTGAGCCACGTTCTCGCTCAAGCAGGGCAAGTGAATCGATCGGCAAAATGCCCTGATCCCAGAGCGAGCCTGAAAAACTTTCGTAAGCACCTCTCTCCTCGGCCAGCTTCATTGAGGCTTCAATAGCGAAGTAGCTCACAGCCTCGGCACTATGATCGGCAAATTCGACAGCACCTTCGGAAGCAAAAGGCAGCCTCAGGCGATAGAGGGCATGCTGATACCCCATCATGCCGAGGCCGATGGCTCGATGCTTCATATTGGCATTTTTTGCCTCAGGCACCGCATAGAAGTTGATGTCGATCACATTGTCGAGCATGCGAATTGCAGTGTGTATGGTCTTCTGCAGGGCTTCGTGGTCAAGGCCTTCGTCGGTCATGTGAGCGGCCAGATTGACCGACCCCAGGTTGCAGACCGCAATTTCGTCCTTCGAAGTATTCAGGGTGATCTCGGTACACAGGTTGGATGAATGCACGCACCCGACATGCTGTTGCGGCGAACGCAGGTTACAGGCGTCCTTGAAGGTGATCCAGGGGTGGCCGGTTTCAAACAGCATGGTCAGCATCTTGCGCCACAGGACTTCGGCTGGCATTCGCTTGTAAAGGGTGATCTCGCCGGCATCTGCCATCCGCTCATATTCCTCGTAACGCCGCCGAAAATCATCGCCGACCAGCTCGTGCAGATCGGGCGTGTCCAGAGGTGAGAAAAGCGTCCAGTCGGCCTTCTCGGCAACACGCTTCATAAACAGGTCCGGTACCCAGTTGGCGGTGTTCATGTCATGCGTACGACGGCGGTCGTCGCCGGTGTTCTTGCGCAGTTCGAGAAACTCCTCTATGTCCAGGTGCCAGGTTTCCAGATAAGCACAGGTGGCACCCTTGCGCTTGCCGCCCTGATTGACGGCAACGGAGACATCGTTGGCCACCTTCATAAACGGAACCACGCCCTGAGAGACCCCGTTGGTGCCCCGAATGTAGGAGCCAAGCGAACGAACCGGCGTCCAGTCATTGCCCAGGCCGCCCGCCCATTTCGACAAGAGCGCGTTGTCCTTGAGCCCCTTGAATATGGACTCCAGGTCGTCTGGAATGGTCGACAGATAACAGCTTGAAAGCTGCGGTTTCAGAGTGCCGGCATTGAACAATGTGGGTGTGGAGCTCATGTAGAGGAAGCTCGAAAGTACGTTGTAGAACTCGATGGCTCGGGTGCTGGGATTCTCCTCGTTGACAGAGAGCCCCATGCTCACTCGCATAAAGAAGACCTGAGGCAGTTCAAAGCGAACCTCTCCTTCATGAATGAAATAGCGGTCGAACAGTGTTTGTAAACCAAGGTAACCGAATTGAAGGTCTCGCTCTGGCTTGAGTGCCGAGGCCAGCCGGTCGAGGTCGAACTTCTCCTGCAATGCGGGATCCAGCCGCTCCAGTTCGACGGCTTTGGCGATAAAGGCCTTGAAAGCCTTTGGGTAAAGGCGGGCCAATTGCTTTCGGCCAACGTAGAAGGGTGCCAGCTTGCCCTTGAAATCGATGCCCAGAAACCGACAGGCCTGTTTGGCGCAGGATGCCAGCAACAAACGGGCGGTTGCGTAGTTGTAGTCCGGGTGGTGCTCAATGAGAGAGCGCGCCGAAATAATACCGGCGACAGACAGATCGGTCTCGGAGATGGTGTTGTACAAATCACCCCTGATACGCTCTCGCATCTCGCGAGCATCGACATTTTTCAAGCCCTGGCAGACCTCGTCCACCAGAATTTGCAGCGATTTCAGCGGCAGTGGTGCCTCGCTGCCATCGTCCATTTGAATTTGCAAGGATTCGGGCAGGCCGGCCTGCATCGCCGCCGCCCTCTCTTTGGCCCGCTCCTCTCGGTAGATAACATAGTTGCGAGCGACCTCCCGCTCGCCCTGACGCATCAGCTGGAGTTCGACCTGATCCTGAATATCCTCGATGTGGATGGCCCCGCCCGATGGCATTCGGCGGCGAAATACTCGAGTGATCTCATCGGTATAGGAGGCAACCTTCTCGCGCATGCTGGATGATCGCTTCAGTTCGCCTGACGAGAGAGAGGCAACAAAGGCGTTGCTCAGAGCAAGCGTGATCTTGTCCTCGTCATAAGGCACCACCGTGCCGTTTCTCTTGATAACCCTGAGTTCTCCGGGTGCCGTCAGCGGTGCATCATCCGGTAGCCGAGGAGGCGGATTGGTCGAGAGGTCTATGTCGTCCTGACCGTCAGGATCGAGCAGGCTCAGGTTTTCGAAGTGAGGTTGAGTACGAGGTTGAGAGGCCATAGAAGTCACCTGAAAGAAAGAGTGCCACAGCACCCTGAAAAAACGGAGCGCAGCCTACAGTCTGCAAACTCCCTCTTCAAAACTTAGAAATATATAATCCTCGGCTCTCGCTTTGCATGAGAAATTTTTCTTAATATTCAAAATAGCTACTTGGTCCATACTCTTAATGTCTATTCCAGGATATGTTCCAGGATATGTGAATTTTCCTACATTCAAAATGGCTGCTCGCACCTCTCTCTGATGCCAATCGAAGACAGGTTTTGCCTGCTCTTTCCTGAAACCGCATTGCAGGGGGCTGCCTGATGTCAAATCCGGTAATACCGAAGGCACCGATCAGGCCCTGTACAACAATATTGTCGTCCTGGCTTCGGCGGGTTGGACTTTCGGGGGTCGTCCCTTGTCCTCGCATTCCATGAGTCCGGCGAGGAATATCCTCATTCGAATCCTGAAGGCCGTTTTGTTGCGTCTGTATTGAAATTTCTCTACCGGCCTGTGGTATACCCTTCCTCTGTTCGTTCGTATCAAGGCCAGCGGCCCGGCCATTTGTGTCTCCCCTTCAGCCACGGTCGGCCCTTGCCGGATTCGCATCAGGTCATGCTCTGTATCGGGTATGTATAAAGAAAATATAAAGAAAACTTTCGTGCATGGCTTCAAGCTCTTCGGCTTAATGCAGGGCACAGGGTTTTTGCCAAACCCAGAATAGTCGCGTCAAGCCCGGCGACACCGAAGCCGCACTAATTCGCACTCGCCGAAACGAGTTATAGCAACGAACCGTCGTTGATTCCGCGATAGATCTGATGCGTCAGGTAACTTCTGTTTGGTCTGTAAAAGGCACCCGCCTCTTCTGGGTCCTCGTCTGGAATCAACAGCTGAACAGCTCTTAGCAGTGCTCCGTCGCCAAGCGGCCAAACGTCGGGCAACTCAGCATAAAAGAGTGCCGCCATATCGGCCGACCAGCGACCATACCCGAAGAGAGAGGTCACCTGTTGCTGCACCTGGTCATAATCGGCCTGCCGAATGGCATCTCCGCTGATACGCCCTTCGCTATGGTCCTGATTCATCAGAATCAGGGCTTTGGCCTTGGTTCTCGACAGGCCGCAGGCCAACAATGAATCCCTGTTTTGCTCGATCAGCACAGAAGCCAGGCCGCCATTCTGGTCAGCCAGGTCGGCAATGCGTTGCCATATACTGTCGGCCGCCTTGGTTGAAATCAATTGACTGACCAATACTCTGGCCAGAAATGTCAACAGGTCCCGAGTGGCAGGCTTGGGGTCGATGACGCCATTCTCTTCCAACAGGGCCTGTATCGAGGGGTGGCGAGTGCGGGCGACAGCCAGCACTTGTTCGTGTCTCTGTTGTAGTTTGTCGTCCATTGGCACTACTCGCTGACTCTGTTGTTTGATCGGACAAAAAGGTTGAGGGCCTTGATTATAGGCAACCGGAGGCCCCTTTGAACATGACAGATCACTCAGGCTACCGGCAAGTCCGCCCGTCAGCAAGCTTCTGCTGAGCGGCGGCGAGCTGGGCGGATGTCATTCTTTGAGCAACGGCATCCCGCAACCTCCCTCCGTTTTCTCCGTCTTTCTCATCGTCTCCGAGCGAAGCAAGCTGGCCCAACACATAGGCACAGACATAGTCTTTTGGAGTGCCCCTGCCTGCTGCGTACAGAACACCAAGATTGACCTGGGCAGAAGCACGGCCCTGGTCGGCTGCTCGCCGGTACCACTCGGCTGCGGTCTCGAAGCTTTGGGCTACACCCTGCCCTCGGCGATACATCTCGCCCAGCTTGTACTGGGCTCTGGCGTCTTGTTGGGCTGCCGCCCTTCGATACCACTGCACGGCGGCCTTGTAGTCCCTGCGAACGCCCTCTCCTGCACGGTACATGCCGCCTAAATTGACCTGAGCGGCCGAATGTTCCTGCTCAGCCGCTCTTCGATACCATTGCACTGCAACCCTGTGGTTTCTGCGCACACCTCGCCCTTTTTCATACATTGCACCCAACTGAAATTGAGCGGACGCATGCCCCTCTTCGGCCAGCGGTTTCCATTCACGCAGTGCGGCGGCATAGTCGCCATTCTCATAGGCAAGAAGACCCTTGGAAAAATCACTCGCCCAGGCTGTTTCCCTGCTTTCCGAGAGCAGGCTGCCGCTCAGGCAGGCCAGAACGAAAAGGCCTCGAATCAAATATGTGCCTGTATACGAAGTCACCGAAGATGCAGAACCTTCATAGAACTCGAGTCAGTGGAGTTAAGCTTCTCTTGCCTAACCCGATGTCACCAGACCCGAAAATGGCCAAAAACGGATATTGCTGGAGAATTGGTGGCTTGAGGCCGTCGGGTCGGCCCTGGAGAAACCAGCGATTCTGATATAGCACATTATCAGCCGTCACGCTTCTTTGTCGGGTGTGCTTATGCTCTTTTTCTGGCAGGCACACTTTCTGACCGCCAGCTTGTCCTGCGAGGAAGCGTTTTGGCTTTATGGGCAGGCTCTTTTCAGGAGCCGGTCTTCTTTTGAGCAAAGACCTTAGCTGCCTTCGCCCCATCCTGCTATTCTTAATCACGCCGACCAAGCATCGGTCAGCAAACCTTCGCCGAGTCCTGTCATGCACTACAACGAATCCTCGCTCATGCTGTCGCCGACCAATTTGAGCGACTATCTTGGCTGCCATCATCTTATTCATCAGGATCTGCTCGCCGTTAAGGGAGAAACAGAGCGGCCCTCTCGATATGGCCCTGTCACAGAGGTCATGCGAAGGCTCGGCCTGGAGCACGAGGCAGCCTATAAGCAGCACCTGATTGACAAGGGACGGACGGTCATTGATGCCGAAGGTTCTGACACGTTAAAGCTGATGCGAGCGGGCGTCGATGTCCTTTTTCAGGCGCGTCTGGAGGATGATAACTGGGCTGGTATTGCCGACTTTCTATTCAGGACAGACACACCCAGCGAGCTCGGAAACTGGTCGTACGAAGCCCTCGACACCAAGCTGGCACAGGAAACCAGAGGAGGCACCATCCTCCAGCTGTGTGCCTATTCACTCTTCCTGTCGAGGCTGCAGGGGCGAATGCCCCGGCAAATGCATGTTGTAACGCCCGGCAACGATTATGTACCAATAACCTATCGAGTGGCTGACTACACCGCCTATTTCCGGCGAATGCGATTCGCGCTGGTCGGCTTCGTGGAAAGCCCTGCCGAGACCTATCCCGACAGAGTGTCCCATTGCGATATATGCGTCTGGTGGAAGGAGTGCGAAAAGCGACGAAGAGCCGACGATCACCTGTGCTATGTCGCCGGACTCGGGCGAGGGCAAATCCAGGAACTGGCCCTGCAGGATATAACTCGACTCACCGGGTTTGCGGAAGCGAAGAAGATTTCCCGGCCGGCCCGAGGCTCCCTGGGCTCTCTGCTGGATGCGAAAAAACAAGCTCAAATACAGCTGCTGGGCCGGCGGGAACGAAAACCAAAGCACGAAGTTCGAGAGCCCTTTGACGAAAACCACGGCTTTGCATTGCTGCCGGAGCCGACGCCCGACGACATCTATGTGGACCTCGAAGGAAACCATTTCGCAGGAGACGGGGTGCAAGAATATTTAATCGGCTATGTCGTTGCCGGGCCTCAGGGAGAGCCCGAATACACTCCACTATGGGCAGAAACTCACGAACAGGAGCGTCGGGCATTCGAGGCTTTCATCGACCTGGCCACCGAAACAAGAAAAAGCAACCCCGAGGCTCACATCTACCACTTCTCTCAATACGAACCAGCGGCCTTCAAGCGGCTGATGGGACGCTACGCCACAAGGGCAACGGAGTTGGATGAACTGCTTCGGGGCAAGGCTCTGGTGGATCTTCACAAAATCCTGAAGTGCTCCCTGATCGCAAGCGTTGAAAGCTACTCGCTGAAGAATCTGGAAGACCACTACGGCTTCAGCCGAGACCAGGATCTTCGCCAGGCATCCATCAGCCGGCGGATTGTTGAGGCTTGTATTGAAGACGGCAGAACCACTGGAACGCCGGAAGAAGCGGAGGAATTGAAGGAGCACAGAGAGATTGTGGAGAACTACAACCGTGACGACTGTGTGTCCATGCAGAGGTTGCAGGACTGGTTGGAGGGGCTTCGAAAAGAGGCGGTTGCTCAGGGTCACTCGATATCCAGACCCGAATTGCCTAAACCGGAGGCGCCGGAGAAGATCGGCGAACTGGATGAAAAGCTGGGCGAGCTGAGAGATACCCTGCTGAAAGGCCTGCCAGTAACAGAAGAGGGGCGCACTCAGGAAGACTCGGCAAAATACATTCTTGCCCATACGCTTGAGTTCTACCGCAGAGAGGATAAGGCCGGCTGGTGGGAGAAGTTTCGGTTGCTTGGCCTGGATGCCGACGAGCTGGAGCATGAACGCCGGGCAATCAGTGGGCTTGAGTTTGTTGAAACCCTCAAGGAGGGGCGCAGTCCCGTTGACAGATACACATTTTCGCCCGAAGAGCTGGATGTCCGTAACGGAGACGATGTATTCAACCACACGAACGGCAGCAGAATCGGCAAGGTTGTGAAAGTCAACCATGGCGAGCGAACGCTTGATATTCAAAAAACGGGCAAGGCCGCCTCGGAGCATCCTCGGGGGATTGTCTTTCACAAACGGGTTTCGACTGAAGTTCTCCAGAATTCACTGGTTCGGCTGGCTGAATCGATCATTGCACAGGGCTTTTCCGATCAACCCCCCTACAAGGCGGCCATCAACCTGCTGCTGGCGAGCTCGCCGACAAGCCCGCTGGCTGTGGAAGGAGAGACTATGCTGGAAGCTGCCTGCAGACTGGTAACCCAGAGCAGCGGCGAGGTCATCGCCATTCAGGGGCCACCGGGAACCGGCAAAACCCACACCGGCGGCCACATGATCTGTGCATGCAGGCAGGCCGGCCTGAAAGTCGGCGTAACAGCCGTCAGCCACCAGGTCATCGGCAATCTGCTCGAAAAAGCCTGTTCGGTAGCAGCCGAAAATTACAACATGGACCTGTCGGTGGTTCATCGAAGAGAGGGCGAATATGAAGGGAACTGGGGAATCACCTACACCAAAAACGACCGGAAAATCCTGAAAGGTCTGGAAAATCAGGAGATAGATGTCGTTGGTGCAACCGCCTGGAGGTGGGCGCGCGAGGATCATCAGGAGGCGGTTGATGTTCTTTTTGTGGATGAGGCCGGCCAGGTGGCCCTCGGCCATGCCTTGGCAACTGCTCACGCCGGTACGACTCTCGTCCTGCTCGGAGACCCTCAGCAACTGGAGCAACCGATGCAGGCCAGTCACCCTGAGGGCACGGACATCTCGGCACTTGAGCACTTTCTTGACGGCGAACAAACGATGCCGAAGGACCGGGGGCTGTTTCTCGAAAAGACCTGGCGGCTACATCCTGTGATCGCCCGGTTCACCTCTGAGGTCTATTACGAAGAACGCTTGTCCAGTGTCCCCGGGCTGGAAAACCAGGCCATTGTCGGCTCAGAACACTGCTCGGGATCAGGGCTTCGATATGTTCCCGTCGAACATGCGGGAAATACGTCGCGATCAGCCGAAGAAGCAGCTGTCATTCAGGGCATTGTCAAGGAGCTTCTGCTCGGGGCCAGATACCGGAGCAAGGACTCCGAAGAAAACGACATTGAGGCGGAGAACATTCTGATCATGGCCCCCTACAACGCTCAGGTTTCGCTCCTGAGCGAACGACTCCCCGAACTGGCGGACAGAATCGGCACAGTGGACAGGTTTCAGGGCCGAGAGGCGGCTGTTGTCATCTATTCCATGACCTCCTCAAGCCCGGAAGATGCCCCTCGGGGAATGGGCTTTCTGTATGACCCCCATCGCCTCAATGTCGCCACCTCCAGAGCCAGAGCCCTGTGTATTCTGGTGGGCTCTCCAAATCTGCTTGAGCCCGAATGCAAAACGCCCGAGCAGATGAAGATGGCCAACGGATTGTGCCGGTACATGGAGATTTGCCGAGGCGACGACATCGAGAACGGCCTCTGAGGCCAAGCCTCCAGGCGGCCCGGCCCCAGAGTGCAGGAGGCGCGGTTGAGCGGAGGCCCTCTGCTGCTCGCCTTATGTTCTGTCTTTGATGAGTGATAAGGTGGGGCATTCGTGCCGAGATAACCCGAGTGCTCACGAATAATGTTCAGGGGGCGGCGGAAGGCACAGAAGCATGCGCAAACCGACAGACAATGAGTGCTTTTGACAAAAAAATCGTCTTCAGGTCAGTCGCGCAATCGGGGCGGTGCTGGTGTTGCCTCCGGTTGCCCCTGCAATCGCCATGATATTCAGGCGACGACAGAGCAGGACTGTGCGAAAACCGACAGCACAGTTTGTCTTCGGCTGGCTGCTCCTGATCGTGCACGCCCTTGACGCCGAGATCATTTTTCGAATCAGCGGAGCCATCGCCGGTGCAATCGGAGCGGTTCTGTCGCTGGTGATGCCGGGGACGGTGGCTTTTGCAATCGTCTGGCCCGGCATCGGTGTCATCTGGTTGTTCTTCGCTTTCTTTGCGGTCAGGGCGGGGCTTGTGTCGGCACTCATTGCGAGCCTTTCGGCCTGCACAGGCCTCCTGTGGGTGCTTGGCCGTGTTTCGCCTCAAACAATAGCCAGACACAAGGGCGGGATTGAGCCGGCTATGCTCCTGTCCGTCGCCGGATGTCTGGCGTTGCCGGTGTTCGCCCTTGCGGTGGGCCTGGCTCTACTGGCGGCACCCGGTGAATGGGTGGTCGGAGTGCTTGCAGCGATCCTGACTGCCGCCATGCTCTGGCGGCTGCCTCGATCATCGAATGCCTGCTACTGGGCTTAAGAGTGGGTTAAGATTACTCTTGCCTCGGCTGGCTCGCAAAAGCCGCTGACTCGTCGTGACAGGTGCACTCGAGGGCTTTGCAAACCTGGTGGTTCCTGAAATGGGCATAGGCAACGAGCACTGAGCCCAGCAGGGTCAATGCCTTCTCTCCGGCTTCGCCCAGCATGGCCGCACCCAAAAGTACCGCTGCAATAAGAACGACCAGGCCCAGAATACCCAAAGGAAGAAACGAAACCGTCTTATGCTTCATATAACCCACAGTCAGGGCAAAGATGCTGATCGGAACCGCCAGCAACACAATCGCCTTGTGTATGAGTTCGTTATCGACAGAAACCGCAAGGTAGCCTGAGGACAGGATGATAAAAGACGGCACAAAAAAGCAATGCACAACACACGCCAGCGACA
>RKSB01000012.1 GCA_007571095.1 K189A clade bacterium
ATGAGTAACTTAGAGTTAAAATTATTGAGTAATTAAGATAAAAAAATAGAAAATTAATAAATAATAAAATTTAAAGTAGAAAAAAAGTTCAATAAAATTAAAAAAACAGTAACAATTAATTCAACAAGAAAATTTCTTCGATATTCCTCTGACAGACAAGGGATAACTGGCATTTCTCCTCATGAAATGCAGTCAAAAAGAATGTCCGAAAACTCCAGCAAAATTTAACGTACAAGGGTCATTTCACGACTTTTCTGACCGGCCATTCGGACAGGCGGAAGACGAGGCTCTCCTCGGCATACCGGCCTTGTCCAAACAAAGGGCATTTAGTGCTAGAATACTGCCCGAACCCGAGACTTGCCAGTCATGCCCCCAGATAAAGACTCCCTCTATAACCGCTTCCTCAAGTTTTTTGGATATGGCTATAAGGAGGACGACATACTGGATGTGTTGTTACACGAACGGGCCCCTTTTCTTGTAAACAGGCCTCTGCTGAGCTTTCTTGCTCATCTCACCATCTACCCTTTGTTGCGTTATGCCAGGTCAATGCGCATATACGACTTTATCAAGGAGGGCGCGGACGGACTTGAGGTCATCGACCGAATCTACTCAGCAGTCCCGTTCAAGCTGGAGGTCGAAGGGCAGGAAAATATTCCCGAAAAGGGGCTGGCAGTTGTCATCGCCAACCATCCTACGGGTATCAGTGATGGCATCGTCCTGCATCGAGTACTTAAAGAGATTCGGCAGGATTACATTTTTCTTGCCAACCGGGACGCCATTCGAGCCGTACCCGTACTTGAGGAACTGATTATCCCCGTAGAGGTAGTTGACAGCAAAAAAACCATGAAGAAGATTCGATCAACGGCGGAGAGCATCATTCGATCTGCTCAGAACGAGAGGCTTCTGGTTGTCTTTCCGTCCGGCCGGCTCGCCTATATGCTGGGTGGAAAATTGACAGAACGGGACTGGCACACCACGGCACTTCAGATCGCCCGCAAGTACAATGCTCCGATTATTCCGTTCCATATTGATTGCCGCAATTCGTCGCTGTTCTACCTTTTGAGCAGGTTGTCTCTTCAGTTACGGGATGCGTGTATTTTTTACGAGGTAATCAACAAAACAGACGCACTCTACAAGGTTAAATGTGCTCCGGCTGTGATGCCCGATCTGCTGAACAAGGATCTGGCTGTGGCCACCGAGCAATTGAAAAAGTATGTAGCCGGCGGATTGGCAGAAGAGTTGCGGCCGAGTGCCTGAACGAGACCTGTGTACAGGAGAGAGTGCAGGCCGAATGTCTTTTTTTAGATGATTTCAGGAATTTCAGAGAAGATGAAGGCTCCGTATGAGGGCATAAAGATTGAAGCCGCACTCGCCATTCACGGGCTGAAGAAGGTTTATGACAACAGCATAGAGGCCCTGAAAGGGATTGATCTGACTGTTGATCAGGGCGATTTTTTTGCTCTGCTGGGTCCCAACGGAGCCGGCAAGAGCACCACCATAGGCATCATCTGCACACTGGTTCGAAAAACCTCGGGCAAGGTTCATCTGTTTGGCCTGGATATCGACCGCTCACCCTATGAGGCCAAGCGGTTGATGGGGGTTGTCCCTCAAGAGTTCAATTTCAGTTTGTTTGAGCGGCTGACCGATATTGTTGCCGCCCAGGCCGGCTATTACGGGCTGGCCCCGAAACAGGCCAGGCAAAACGCCGAAAAATATCTTCGGCTGCTGGACCTCTGGGAGTTCAGACATGAGCAGTCACGTCACTTGTCTGGCGGCATGAAAAGACGTCTGATGATTGCCCGAGCACTGGTTCACGAGCCACGACTGCTGATTTTGGATGAGCCGACCGCCGGCGTTGACGTGAGCATGCGTGCTTCTGTGTGGAAATTCCTGCGCGAAATAAACCGGAAGGGCATCACCATCATTTTGACCACCCACTATCTCGAAGAAGCCGAATCACTGTGCCGGAATATCGCCATCATTGACCGAGGCGAGATCATTCAACGCTCCAGCATGTCCGAGATCATCAGCCTGCTTGAAAACCAGGTTTTTGTCCTTGATCTGGCAGAACCGATCGATTCGCCGCCGGTTCTGAAAGATTGTGAGGCCAGACTCGTTGACCCCAGAAAGCTTGAAATCGAAGTCGGAAGAGGGCAGGAAATCCTGTCGATGTTTTCGCTGCTGAAGGACCAGCACATCAAGGTGGCCAGTTTGAAAAACAAGCACAACCGTCTGGAACAACTGTTCATACGCCTGACTGCTCTGCCGGAAGAGGTACATTCATGAGCCTTGTTGAGCAATGGTATGTGCTCTTCACACTGAGCATCAGGGAAGTCAAACGTTTTATGCGTATATGGGTTCAGACGCTCGTTCCACCCGTCATCAGCATCATGCTTTACTTCCTGATCTTCGGGGCCTTTATCGGCCCCAGAATAGGGGAGATGGGTGGACGCAACTACATGGAGTTCATTCTGCCGGGGCTGGTGATGATGTCAGTAATCAACAACGCCTACTCCAATGTTGCCTCCTCCTTTTACACCAATAAATTTCAACGCAGCATAGAGTGCATGCTGATCGCTCCAATCCCCAATTATTTGTTACTCACCGGATTCGTTTTTGGAGGAGTCACCCGGTCTTTGCTGACGGGACTTCTGCTGATGACGGCAACCTTCTTTTTCATAAAATTTGAGATAACTCACCTGCTGGTTACGCTGGCGGTCATTTTTCTGGCCTCAGTCGTGTTTAGTCTGGGCGGCTTCATCAACGGGATGATGGCCGACAAGTTTGATGATGTGACCATAGTTCCCACTTTTATACTGACTCCTCTGACCTATCTGGGCGGAGTCTTCTACGATGTCGAGCTATTGTCCGACTTCTGGCGCAATCTTTCTTACCTCAACCCCATTGTTTACATGGTCAGCGGTTTTCGATATGGAATTTTTGGAGACTCTTCCGATATACAGATAGCCCATGTATTCGTCATGCTGTCTGTTTTTACGCTTCTGCTCTGGGGTGTCAGCATATACCTCCTGAGAAAGGGTTTCCGAATAAAGTACTAAAAGCCACTGCCAGCAATCATTCAAAAAACCGAGCCTGAAAATCACTCTCCTCGACATGCCTGTTCGGCGATTGCACTCTGGTATGGAAAACAAAAGCCAAACCAAAGCCTGGCCTGATGAGTATCAGCCTGAACTCATTCAGGCTATTGCTCGACCCAGTGCAGAAGCAGGCGGATCGGCTTCTTTCAAAGCTGCTTCCTGTTACGGATTCGACTTATGGCGGGCCTATGATTTTTCGTGGCTGAATGAAAAGGGTCATCCACGAGTAGCCGCCGCCAGCATTCGAGTACCTTGCGACAGTTCGCTCATAGTCGAATCCAAGTCACTCAAGCTCTATCTCAATTCCTTTGCCCAGACTCGGCTGCAAAGCGACTCATGTGTCAAAAAGACCATTACACAGGATGTTTCAGCCGCCATCCAAAAACCGGTGAGAGTCAGGCTGACGAGCCTTGCCGAGCTACACAAAAAAGGACTGCAGCAACTACCGGGGGCCTGCATCGACGACTGTGTTGACTCAAGCGAGTGCCTGGACAACGCCGGTCCTGAACTGCTGACCACAGAAGG
>RKSB01000213.1 GCA_007571095.1 K189A clade bacterium
GCTTCACCGCACCGCTGGCACCGGCGAACTACAGCGTCACCCTGACCCTGTCGGTGTCTGACGGCGTGAACGCCACCGTCAGCGATTCGGTGGTCATCAATGTCAATGCCGATGACGATGAACCGACCGCTGCTGTGACCATCGCAAGCCCCGGCATCAATGATGTCGATGAAGGCGATACCGTCACCCTCGATGCCACAGGCTCCAGCGATGACGGTGCCATCATGACCTATACCTGGACAGCGACACCGGCTGGCATCACCTTCGATACGACCACGCCTGCCTCGCCTGAACAACCGACCTTTGTTGCTCCTGAGGCCACCGCTTCCTACACGATCACCGTGACCCTCGCTGTCACCGACAACAGGGCACCTCCCGAGGGACCCCAGACGGGGACGGCAGCCCTCACCATCTCCGTCAGTGCCGGTAATGATGAACCGATCGTCGACGCCGGCCCTGACCAGAACGTTGCCGAGGGGGATCTCGTCAACCTGACAGGGACGGCCACTGACCCGGAAGGCGAGAGCCTTGACCTTCTCTGGACGCAGGCCGACACCGATACGGTCACCGTCAACTTAAGCAGTACAACTCTCCTCAACCCCAGCTTTACCGCCCCTCAGGCACCGGCGAACTATAGCGTTACCTTGATCCTGGCGGCCGCTGACAACACCCAGACTGTTCGCGATTCTGTGGTCATCAATGTCAGTGCGACCAATGCTCGCCCCGATGCCAACGCAGGCCGTGAGCAGAATGTTACCGAAGGCAACACCGTCACCCTTGCAGGCTCTGGCACTGACCCTGACGGGACCACGCCGCGCTATACCTGGACGGCACCTGACGGTATCTCGCTAGCTAATCCGACGACAGCTACTCCCACCTTTATCGCTCCCAACCGAGCCTCCAACTATACGCTGACCTTTACCCTGACTGTGTCTGACGGCAGTCTCACCGACACGGCAACCGTCGTCATCAATGTCACCGCCGAAGAGGATGCCCCGACCGCCAATGCCGGTACTGACCAGAATGTCGCCGGAGTGAGTGTTGTCACGCTCGACGGTTCGGCTTCCTTTGACCCTGAAGGTTCAGACCTCACCTATGAATGGGCTCAGGTTTTCCCGTCAGAGCTGACCGTCACGCTCAGTGCGACCAACGCTCCCCGACCTTCCTTTACGCCACCTCTGGTCTCCACCGAGATCACGCTGGTCTTTACGCTTCGAGTCTTCGATGAAGCCGGCCTTGCCTCGCTACCCGATACCGTGAGCGTGGTTCTGTTACCTGACGATGCCGATGTCCATGAAGCACTGTTACCAGAGATCATGGCAGCCATCTCAACTGCTGTCTCTTCGGCCATCAACACTCGTATTGCGGCTATTCGCACAGCACCTGCAAGTAGCCTTTCCATCGCCGGCAACAACGGCTTCGCCGGTATTCTTCAACAACAGGCCAGCCGGTATGCACAGACTCGACAGTTGAGTCTTTCAGACCTGCTCAACAACAGCAGCTTCACCCTGGCACTGGATCAGAGGCCATCCACCGACTGCCTCTCCTGTGGTCTCACCCTCTTTGGTCAGGCGAGTTATCGAAACCTTTCCGATGAAAGTGCTGACGCCAACTATTCAGGCAACCTGCGTACACTTTCGGTCGGCCTTGACAGTAGCTTCAGTAGCTCTGTCCTGATTGGTGGACTTATCCACAACACACAGGGCGACTTCGACTATGTCTCGACAGGCAGTAGCGGTGCCTATGAGATTGAACTGACCAGCGTGCACCCTTATCTCGCACTCTTCCTGTTCAACGACAGACTCAAGCTCTGGGGCAATGCCGGCCTGGGTACCGGTCAGGCCACTATCAGCTCAGGGGAGAGGGACCGCAAGAGCGACCTTGAGATGGACAGCTGGACGCTGGGCGGTTCTCTCTCTATCTGCTCTCTTCGTTCGACTGACTTTAGCCTGTTGGCTGAAGTGACCAGCACAGGCATTGATGTGAGTTCGGCAACACTGGCCTCGAATATCGACATTTCATCCTCCCGGGCAAAACTCGCCCTTGAAATCAGCCAGTCTCAAGCCATCGCCTCTCATGGCCAACTTCACCGCCGCCTGAGCATCGGCTACCTCTCGGATAGCGGCGACTCAAGCCTCGACAAAGGTTTGGAGATCGCCACTCAGGTCGGCTACACTCGAGGTCGGGCCAGCTTTCACCTGTCTTTCTACGGCCTGAGTGACTTTGATGTCTATGAGGAATGGGGTATCACGGGTCTGCTCAGCCTTCGAACAGGCAAGACTCATGGCCTGTCCTTCTCGCTCAAACCAGATTATGGTACTCAATCGGTGAATTTACAGGCCACCACCGGTCGACTCTGGGAAGCCGCCTGGAAGCCGGGAGACAGACGCAACAGGCCAGGAGACAGACAGAACAATCGGCCGGACATGGGCCTTTCCGCTACCCTCGACTATAGCTTCCTCACGGCCAGAGGTTTGCTCATTCCTTACTTCGAGTCCTCATTCAAGCAGGCGAATGCCCTCACCACCACAGGACTTCGCTGGCAACCACTCTCGCCTCTGTCCTTTGACTTCTCACACATTCGATCCAATACCGACGAAGGACTTCAAATGAAAGTCCAGTGGGACTTCTGATTCCACTCTGGACTTTCAGAAAAAGACGCTCTGCCGCTTTTCAGGTGCTTTCAGGGCGGGCAGTGGCGGCGGCGAGCAGCGGGGGAGTCAGGAAGCTTCAGTGACGGCTCAAGTCAAAGAGGCCTTTTCGAGACGACCCTGATAATTCGAGCAATAGCCGGACGCAGGATTTAAGTTCAGGCAAGACCGCCAGCGACCGCTGACACTCACAGGATGGCAGGGTTTCGGCGGTGCCTGAACGCCCGATTGGTTGCGCCTGCCTTCGTAAAAAGCTCGCCAAAGAAAGCAATCTTCCTGCTCTCGGTTGAAACAGCTCTGGCGATTGACCGCACAGAAGTTTTTTTCGCTTTCCAATGCGCAGTTCATCCTTCTGATGGACTCTTCGCCACCGATTCGCGCTGGCCGTTTCATGACAGCGGTGAAGCAACTCCGGCATTCGAATCAGGCCACACGCCGCCAGTGCTCGTCTGCCTGCCAGTCGACCCTCTTCAAAGCCTGTTCAGTTCACGCAAGACCGCCTCGCCGCCACCAACGCTCACAGGCTTGAGTGCCCGATTTTGGCAGGCGAGGGCACACAGCCCGAACAACAGGTTCAAACAGCAAAAAAGCAGGCCGTATCGGTTTCTGCACTCAATTCGCTCTTATGCATGTGAACTATAGCAAGATTTCTGTGTCCAAAAGGTTGAAGCCGCATGATTATTAGATATTTATGAAAAATACCGTAAAAAAATAAGAAATTTTCCTTGTTTTTAGCAAGAATTCTTTTTTGAACTACTCAGCCTCGGAGGATAATGAAAATGGTGCGACGTGAAAGCAGGTTATGCGGAGTGCTGCTGATTGTATTGCTCTCCGTTATTCCAATGAGTACACAGGCCCAAAGCCTGCTGGTGGCCGAAGCCGGCCCATCCCAGACGGTCGATGAAGGCGATGCCGTGACTCTCGATGGCACAGGCTCCAGCGATGACGACACACTCA
>RKSB01000214.1 GCA_007571095.1 K189A clade bacterium
AAGGCTGTCGACAGCCTTTGAAGTACGCTCAAGCAGGCCGGACAGCCGAGGCCACTCCCACTAGTAGCCTCAACCTGCAATCCTGCTCGCCCTGCCTGTAGACCGGCAAGAAGGAAACCCGGCCTGTCGAAACGCAGGCCCGATATCTATAATTAAAACCGAAAGCAACATTCGACAACCGCAATTCAGCCGACTCAAAAAATGCTCAAGCCTGAAAAATGCTCAAGAAGATAGCGCGTTGGATAGCGAATCTGCCGATACTCTATCGGTTGGCCGGCCTGGCGGTGGTCGGCTACCTGCTGGCCATGATCCTGCTTTCCCTGCTCTGGAGCACTGAACCGGCTCCGTTTGATGTTCTGGCCAATGCCGAAGCAGACGGTATTCAACAGGCCGGTCAAACTCCAGTCGGCCACACCACCACTCGCACCGCCATTTCGCTCATGGATATTCTGCTGAACAAGCCGGGCGGCTATCTGACAAACGACATCGGGTTGCCGGGGCTCTGGCTCGACAACATACCCGAATGGGAATTCGGCATGGTCGTACAGTTGAGGGATTTTATCCGCATCATGCGCAACGACCTGTCGCGCAGCCAGAGCCAGTCAAAAGAAGACCCTCATCTGGTCAAGGCCGAGAATCATATTTTCTTCGACACCGACAGTTGGTGGCTTCCGGCGACCGAGTCTCAGTATTCTTCAGCCAAAAGTGCCCTCGAAGACTATCTGCGAAGCCTGACAGAAACATCGCCAGGCTCGCAGTTTTACGCCAGAGCCGACAATCTGGCCGCCTGGATTCAGGCCGTGGAGACTCGTCTCGGTAGCCTGTCACAGAATCTGGCTGCCAGTGTAAGTGCCGAAACACGAGGCCAGGTTCGCTTCAGAGGTGCCGTACAAGCACCCACGGAAGGCTACACCAAAACTCCCTGGCACGAGGTTGACAATATCTTTTATCAGGCCAGAGGCCAGACCTACGCCCTGATTCACCTGCTGACGGCCGTAGAAAGAGACTTCACACAGGTACTTGAAGACAAGAATGCCCTGGTAGGCATTCAGCAGATCATCGCCGAGCTGGAAGCTACTCAGGCTCCCATGTACAGCCCGGTGATACTCAACGGTGGAGGCTTTGGCATCTGGGCCAACCACTCGCTGGTGATGGCTTCGCATGTCTCCAGAGCCAATGCAGCCCTGATCGATCTTCGGCAACTGCTGAGCGATGGCTAGGTTCGGCAAGCCCCTGACAGCAGTCCATTGTGCTATAGTCCGCAGAAATTTTTTGGCCTGAGAGCGGTTTTTTATTAGGGAGCAGCGATGACATACGAATACATACCACTGGTGCTGAGTCTGGTTGGCCTGATTTGTGCGTTTCTGCTCTACCGTCTGGTGCTGGGCTACCCAGAGGGTGGTGAGAAGATTCGCCGCATCGCCACCATGATCCATGAGGGTGCAATGGCGTTCATGGCCAAGGAGTACAAGGTGCTGGCGATCTTTGCGCTGGTGTTGCTCGGGCTTATTCTGCTGTCTCCGCTCGGCTATAACACTGCCATCGCCTTTGTAGTCGGTGCACTCAGTTCGGCAACGGCAGGCTATATCGGTATGTACGCAGCAACCAAGGCCAATGTCCGCACTACCAATGCTGCTCACGAACACGGCTCGGCAGCCGCTCTGTCGGTGGCTTTTTACGGCGGCGGAATCATGGGGCTCGCAGTGGCATCTCTGGGGCTGATGGGGCTGGGTCTGCTCTATCTTCTGTTCGGCGGTGACCCCGATCAGGCGCATGCCATTCACGGCTTTGGCATGGGTGCCTCAAGCGTGGCCCTGTTCTCAAGAGTAGGCGGCGGCATTTTCACCAAGAGTGCCGATGTAGGTGCCGATCTGGTGGGCAAGCTGGAGGCAGGCATTCCTGAAGACGACCCTCGAAATCCGGGCGTCATCGCCGACAATGTCGGTGACAATGTGGGTGACATAGCCGGCATGGGGTCCGACATCTTCGAGTCCTACTGTGGCTCGATCATCGCTACCATCGCCATCGCCTCGACTATGGCTGTAGGAAGCGGCATTCTGGATAGCGAATCCACTCGTGGCACACTCATGTTTCTGCCGCTGGCCATCGTTTCCGTTGGCCTGATCTGCTCGATAGTCGGCATTATGCTGGTTCGGCTGCTGTCCAACAAAGACCCGGCCACTGCGACCCGTTACGGCACTATATGCGCGCCCAGCCTGTTTATCCTGCTGACCTTTCTGCTGGTCTGGTACCTTGGTCTGCCGCTGACCGTGGCGGTCTGCGTGCTTGTCGGTGCCGTCGGCGGTGCGATCATCGGGCTGATCACCGAATACTACACCTCCAGCCGACCAGTCAGGGAAATCGCTGCCGCCGGCAAGACCGGACCGGCCACCGTGATTATCGCCGGCCTGTCGGTAGGCATGCAGTCGGTGGTGATTCCTCTTTTGAGCATAGTCGTCATCATCTACATCAGCACTTCTCTGGTCGGCCTTTACGGTGTAGGCATCGCCGCCGTTGGCATGCTGGCAACAGTTGGCTTCACCATGGCACTTGACTCCTACGGGCCGGTGGCTGACAACGCTGGCGGTATCGCCGAAATGGGCGGACTGGGAGAAGAAACCCGCAAAATCACCGACCGGCTGGACGAACTGGGCAACACCACCGCCGCCATCGGCAAAGGCTTCGCCATAGGTGCGGCTGCTCTGGCTGCTCTGGCCATCATCGCCGCCTATATCGAATCTGTGAGTACTCATATCGGCGAACAGCTCACTCTGAATTTGGGTAGCCCCGAAGTTCTGATCGGGCTCTTTCTGGGCGGACTGATTCCCTTTCTGATCGGATCAATTACCCTGACTGCTGTCGGCGATGCGGCGATGGAGATGATCAACGAAATTCGACATCAGTTCAAAACCATACCCGGCCTGATGGAAGGCACTGCCGAGCCTGACTCCAAAAGATGTGTCGAAATTGCCACCACTGCGGCCATCAAGCGAATGCTGATACCGGGTGCAATCGCCATATTCGCTCCGCCGGTCATCGGCTTCTCGCTGGGTGCAGCCGCCCTCGGCGGTGCACTTGGCGGTGCACTGCTCAGCTGTGTGTTACTGGCCCTGACCATGGCCAATTCCGGCGGTGCCTGGGACAACGCCAAGAAATATATCGAAAAAGGCAACCTCGAAGGCAAGGGCAGCGAGGTTCATGCCGCCGCAGTCATCGGCGACACTATCGGCGACCCCTTCAAGGACACATCCGGCCCATCCATGAACATATTGATCAATGTGATGGCCATTGTGTCGCTGGTGATCGCACCCCTGTTGCCGCTCTGACTCAGGCCGGAGAAAAGGCCGGCAGTTTGGGCTTTAGCTGACGGTTCTTAAGCCGAACATATCGAGGCAGCCCGTGAGCATAAGAAGGCGGGGCTTCGCCTTGAATCAGCGGCCGCAGATAGGCCCTGCCCTGTTCACTGATGGCGAATCCGTCCTCGGCCAGTCCTTCGGCAGACAGTGCTCGACATGAGCAACCTCGCTGAGAGAAACCGGCTTGGCGAAGGCAAGCCAGGCTGCTGCCGCCTTAAGTCAGGCGACAC
>RKSB01000154.1 GCA_007571095.1 K189A clade bacterium
GGCTTATACCTCTGGTCGAAGGCACCGGTGGCATCCTGACTCCCGAGTCGGGCAAAAACGCCGCCATGGTGAGCGAGTACTGGCATCGGCCAATGCCGACCTGCACGAAAGGGCACTGGCCATACTCAGGCCCGCCGCACTCGACTGAGCCTTACATCCTTCCAGGCAGCCAGGTTACTGTTTCCGGCCACTGGAAGATAATGGCCAGACCCAGCAGTTGCAACAACACAAAGGGCCAGACGCCCCGATAGATGTCGCCGCTGCCAATTCCATCTGGTGCCGACCCCTTGACATAAAAGATAGCGAAGCCGACCGGCGGAGTCAGAAACGAGGTTTGCAGGCAGACCGCAAACAGTATGACAAACCAGACCAGGTCGAAACCCAGGCTGGCGACCACGGGTGCGACCAGAGGCAACAGGATCAGGGTGATCTCGATCCAGTCGAGAAAAAAACCGAGAACAAAAGTGATTAGCAGGATAAACAACAGGATACCCGTAGAGCCGAAGGGCAGATTATGCAGCAGTTCGGCCATCAGGGCATCACCGCCAAAACCCCGTAAAACCAGAGAATAGGCGGTAGCACCCAGAAGTATCGCAAAGATAAAGGCGATGATTTTTGTGGTCTCCAGCAGCACCTCCTTTAGCGTCTCAAGCGAAAGGTGGCCGCTTGCCAAAGCCAGCAGAGTGGCTCCCAAAGCACCAATTCCAGAGGCTTCGGTGGGCGTGGTAATACCAAAAAAAATGCCACCCAGGACCGCAAAGATCAGTCCAAGCGGAAGCAGAGTGGCCTTTCCTATGTCCAGCAGCATGGATACCGAGAGTGCCTCAACCTCTTTTGGCGGCGGTGCGGCGGCAGGATTAAACAGGGCGCGTATCACAATATAGGTAATGTAGAGTGCGCTGAGAAGAAGCCCGGGCAGAACAGCCCCTATAAACAGTTCGCCAACCGACAGGGCGAGCCGGTCGGCCATGAGTATCAGCATGATCGAAGGTGGCATCAGGATACCCAGCGTACCGGCGGCGGCAATGGTTCCGGTCGCAAGACTGGGTGCGTAATTCTGCTGTAGCAGAACAGGCAGGCCGATCAGAGTCAGCAGCACGACGGAGGCACCTATGATGCCGGTACTGGCGGCCAGCACCAGCCCGAGAAGAGTGACTGTAACAGCCAGACCGCCGGGCATTCGACCGAAGAGTCTGAGCGTGTTGGCCATCAGCCGATGGGCGATTTTCGACCGATCAAGCATCAGCCCCATGTACACAAACAAGGGCAGGGCGACCATCACCCAGTTGCTCATCACACTCCAGATTCTTTCTACGACTATGCCGGTGTAGAGCCAGTCGACCTCCAGACGAGCACCGAAGTCAACATCCAGAATAATGCCCACGGCGGTGAAAAAAACAGACAGGCCACCCAAAACCCAGGCGATGGGAACGCCTGCGAGAATCAGCCCGATAAAGCTGAAAAACATGGCTCCGGCGATAAACTCGTTAACCGTCATTCGGCAAAAAACAGCAGGCGCGTAACTCTTAGCAGACGGGCTACTCCGGCGATCAGGAGCAGCAGAAAGCCAGCCGGCAACATGGCCTTGATCAGCCAGCGAAAAGGCAATCCGCCCGGAGCCAGGCTCACTTCACCGCTGACAAAGGCAAACTGGACGAAGGGGACGGACTCAACAAGAATGAAGACCACAAAGGGAAAAAACAGCAGCACCAGGCTATAGAACTCTATCCAGGCACGCATTCTTCGACTAAATCTCTGATAGAAAATATCTGCCCGAATATGGCTGTTGCTGACCAGAGCACCGCCAAGCCCCAGCAGAAAGCCGATTGCGTAAAGATGCCACTGCAATTCTTCAAGCTGTGTGTAGCTTTGACTGAAGAGGTAACGCGTGCCGACATGAAGGATTACAGCAGCCAAAAGCAGCAGCCATATCCAGGAAACGGCCCTTTCGACAGTGCGAACCAGGCCCTCCAGTCTTTTCGACCACAGAGTTTCGGGCAGAGTGTCGCCGTCCTTTTTGCGGCTGAACGGAGAGTCTGTTGCCTGTGTCATGGTGGTTTTGTCAGAACTTCAGGTAGGCCAGCCTGCGCCACTCTTTATAGTCGGCCCGAAACGCCTTCTGGTGGCGGTAAATTTTTGCAAAATCGGCATTTCGGACGGCTTCTTCGTCCAGCACTTGAGCGGTTGCTCGACGCAATTCCTGAAGCAGTTCATCGGACAACTGGCTGGTGACAATTCCGGTTTGGCTGAAGTCTCTCAGAACCTCTCCCTGCAGGGCTTCGGCTTCGGCCAGACTCTGCGTTACCTCAGCGATGCAGGTGGTCTGAATCCACTGCCGATTCTGCGGCTTAAGGCTCTGCCACAGTTCAAGGTCGATGACCAGATGAAAGGCGGTGGCCGGCTGGTGCCAGCCCGGAAAGTAGTTGTACCCGGCTAACCGGTGCAGTCCAAGCTGTCGGTCAATGACCGGCAGCGAATATTCGGTGGCATCAATGACTCCCTTCTCCAGTGCCGGAAAAATTTCTCCACCGGGCAAAATGGTCACCGCACCGCCGAGCTTCTGAAGCACCTTGCCGCCCAGACCGGCAAATCGAATCTTGAGGCCTTTCAGGTCGTCGAGAGATTGCAGCGGCGAACGAAACCAGCCTGCGGTTTCAGGGCTGATCAGGCCACAGAGTACTGGCTGTAACCCCTGCTTGTGATACAGCTCTTCACCCAGTTGCCGCCCGCCCGCAGAATACCACCAGGCAATAAATTCCAGCGGCACCATGCCGAAAGGCACCGCCGAAATCAAGGCTGAAGCCGGCGAATGACCCTGGTCATAGCCGAGCCAGGTATAGCCGGCCGGCACCCTGTGTTCTCGCACGGCTTGCGTTACGCCAAACGCCGGTACAATGGCACCAGGTTCGTGTATTTCAATCGAAATTCTGCCACCGCTCACTCGACTCACTGTTTGAGCGAAGCGCAGAATGTTGGCACCTATGACGGGCAAATTCGTATTGAAGGCCACCGGAAACCGCCAGTGCATCTTCTCCGAAACCTCCTCGAATGCCGCCTCTGGCCGAGCGGCGGCCGGTTGACTCGCGGGTGGTCTGACCGCCAGACTGATGACAAGGCCGCTCAAGAAGGCAACTGTAACCAGCAATGAGAGTGCCGATCTGGATAGAGGTATCAAGGATTCGGGAAATGGTGTTATGACGGCTCGGCTTGTGGCACATTCTACTCGAACTCGGGATGCTGCCGGAAAGCGAAGATCAAACCAGGATGAAGAGAAAGACGAAGGGGATGCCCCTGAGCAAACTTGCCTTGCCCCTGCTCACGCTATTGCGAAGAGACATAAAGAGACATACAGACAAGATGACATTTTTCACTTTATTCACCGGTATTGATGACAAGGCCGCTTGAGAGAGCAACTGTAATCAGCAGCGAGAGCACCGGTCTGGATAGAGGCATCAAAGATTCGACGAATGGAGGCTACAATGGCTCGAACTCGGGATGCTGCCGGAAAAAAGATGATGGCCGCCGCTTCAGCCAACGATCACCCAAAACAGGCAACA
>RKSB01000172.1 GCA_007571095.1 K189A clade bacterium
CCCTAGCCCAATAATTTTTCCGGTAGCCAGACGGCTATATCAGGCCATATCGCCATCATCACCAGCAAGAGCAGTTGAAGGCCGATGAAGGGCATGACGCCTCGATACATGTCGAGAGTGGCCACTTCCGGAGGAGTAACATTGCGTAGATAAAAGAGAGCAAATCCGAAGGGCGGAGTCAGGAATGATGTCTGCAGGTTGACTGCGATCATGAGACCAAGCCAGACCGGATCAAACCCCATGGCCAGTAGAGCGGGCCCAACAATAGGCACGACGACAAAAATGATCTCGATAAAGTCGATCAGAAAGCCCAGACCAAAGATCACCAGCATGGTCAGCAGAAAGGCACCCCATCGGCCGCCCGGCAGGTTGTCAAAAATGTGACGAATGAGTTCGTCTCCGCCGTAGCTTCGAAACACCAGCGTGAATATCGAAGCACCGATCAGAATGAAGAACACCATGCTGGTCGTCTGTAGGGCTTCTCTGCCGGCTTCGGTCGCAGTCTTTTTGTTCAGCTGTTTGTGTGCGATGGTCAGCACAAAGGCACCCAGTACGCCAACGCCCGCCGCCTCTGTCGGCGTGGCCAGACCGCCGAGAATGGAGCCGAGTACCGCCACGATTAAAAATATCGGCGGCAACACCGACTTTAGCAGTTCCCACTTGCTCTCATCCCCTCGCTCTGTGGCGGGAAGCAGTTCAGGTGTTCGCCACGCAATCAGGATCATGTAGAGAAAATAGAGCCCGACCAGCATCAGCCCGGGTATCAGGGCTCCGATCAGCAGATGTCCTACCGATACAGTCCTGGGATTGAAGATGCCGATGGAAAGCTGTGCTTGCTGGTAAGCTGAGGACAGGGCATCACCCAGCAAAATCAAGGCAATTGCCGGTGGAATGATCTGACCCAGCGTGCCACCTGCACAGATGAGGCCGGTTGCCACAGAGGGGTGATAGCCTTGTTTCAGCATGGCCGGCAGGGCTATCAGGCCCATAGTGACGACGGTGGCACCTACTATTCCGGTGCTCGCCGCCATCAAGACTGCAACGAGGATGACCGCAAAGCCCATGCTTCCCGGTATTCCGCTGAAGAGTGCCGACAGGTTGCGAATCAGCTGATCGCCGATTCTGGCCTGAGTGAGCAGACACCCCATAAAAATAAACAGCGGCACCGCCATCAGGGTCTGAGTCGTGAGCACATCAAACAGACGTACCGGAATAAAGCCCAGGTCCTGACTGGAGATGACACCTGTCAAAATACCACCGAAGGCAAACATCAGGCCGCAGCCAGCCAGAGTCAAGGCCACTGGATAGCCGAGCAGAATCAGCGCGAAGGTGACCACAAACATCGACAGGGGAAAATAATCCACTTACGGTTTGCCAAGTCCGAGTTGAGTCAGTGCCTGTGCGATACCCGAGAGGCCTTGAAGAAAGAGCAGGAGGGCACTCAAGGGTATAAGCGTCTTCAAGAGAAAAACAGCGGGAATGCCGCCCGCTTCGGGCGACCCTTCCAGAATGAGCCAGGAACGCAGTACGTACTCCCAGCTGCCAAAACCCATCACCAGAGCGGTTGGAATCAGAAACAGGCTGTGACCAAGCAGGTTGACCGTGGCCTGCCGCCTGGCCGACCAGCGGTTGTAGAGCAGATCTACTCTGACATGGTTGTTGTGTTTGAGGGTGTAAGCGAGGCCGAGCATGAAGGCAGCGGCGTGCAGGTAAAGTGCCGTTTCCTGCAACAGCACGGTGGCTTGCCCGAAGCCGTAGCGCAGAATAACCACCAGATTGACAGCAATCGCCATCAGGGGAATGAACCAGATAATTCCTTTGCCCACTCCTTCAATGAGGCCGTCATTGAAACTTTTCAGGGCGTGAAGCATCTTCAGAATCAAGGCACTTTCCGGCAAACACTCAGGCCAGAGTGGTGTCCAGAGCGATACCGCAGAACAGGACAAGTCCGACTCGGTTGTTGTGCTGAAAGGCGACGAAACACTGATCGGGTTTTCGCTCGAAAATGAGCTTCTGCTGATGAAGAAACAGACCTGCGATCACTGCCAGAGCCAGATAATAGAGGCTGCCAAGCCCGGCGACAAAAGACAGTGCGACAAGAGTTGCCAGCATGGCCGCCTGAAAAAGCCCGATCCACAGCCGATCGTAGCGACCAAAAGCGATGGCGGTGGATTTGATCCCGATTCGAAGGTCGTCGTCCCGATCCACCATTGCATACTCAGTGTCATATGCAACAACCCACGACAGGTTGGCTGCGAACAACAACCAGCAGGCCAGGCTCGGCCAGCTGGCCGTGACAGCACAAAACGCCATGGGTATACCCCAGGAGAAGGCGATGCCGAGAAACAGCTGAGGATAGTGGCTGAAACGTTTGGTGAAGGGATAGAAGGAGGCCAGAAACAATCCGACAAATGCCAGCATCACGGTCAGTTGATTGGTCAAAAGCACCAGGCTGAAGGCAATTAGAAAGAGGACGGCTGCCACAATCAGGGCGTTTTTGGGCGCGATTCTTCCGCTCGCCAGCGGTCGGTTTTGAGTGCGCATCACATGCCCGTCAAAGTCCCTGTCGGCGAAGTCATTGACGGCACAGCCGGCGGCCCGAGTGAGCAGAGTACCGGCCAAAAACACGAGCAGGAGACGAGCTTCGGGCAATCCGTCTGCCGCCAGCCACAAGGCGGACAGCACCGGCCAAAGGAGGAGCAGGGTACCGATTGGCTTGTCTATTCGAACCAGTTCCGCATAAGCCCGCCAGGCTGGTGGAAAGCGAGCCAGAAGGCGCGACATGGCGGTCATGACTGCCGGAAAAGAGGCTTCAGCGACAGGTGGACGGACTTACCATTGGTTGAAGTGCACCAGAAGGCTGGCTGACTTGCGAGATGCCTTCTTGAAGTCGGTACCCAACGTATAGGCCACCGGAATCAGCCCGACCTGCATCATGCTGTCGTAGGGAATGTTCAGCATTTCGGCCACTTCCTTTTCTCCGGCCAGGTGCAAGGTTGTCAGGCAGGTGCCCAGGCCCCGATTGCGGGCGGCCAGCATGAAGCTCCAGACCGCCGGAAAGATTGAACCAAACAGGGCACTTTGGACCATTGTGTTGCCTGCAACCGCTTCGTGATCGGTGCGACCGGCGATACAGGGGATTAAAAAAACCGGCACCTTGGCCAGGTTGTCGGCGAGGTATTGGGCAGAATCAACCACTCTTTTTTGGGTCGCTTCCGACTTCTCGTCCAACGAGTCATCGGCGGTGGGCGAGAAGGGACCGGTCAGATACTCAGCAAAGGCCTTTTGGTATATGTCCGCAATAGCCGCCCGCTTATCGGCATCATCGACAAAAACGAACTGCCACCCCTGAGCATTGCCTCCGGTTGGTGCCTGCAGAGCGATCTCGATACATTCAAGTAACACCGCTCGCGATACTTCTCGCTCAAAATCGAGCCGTTTTCGAACGGCCCTCGTCGTTTGCAGGACATCCTCTGCGGTCAGTTGAAGCGTGTTCATAACGGTTACGAATTGTCCTCAGTTGTCTGTACGATTCCGGTTAATAGTCGGCTGAGTGCACCCTTGTTGAAGCACTTGCACCGGATTTGCGCGCCGATTTTTTGGCATTTCCGCTTGCTCCACCCTTGCCTGCGGAAACTCGGTTTTACTCCACGCCGCCGCAAAACACCCGGCCAGAGTCTTCGGGCGACCATGAGTTTGCCTTGTCAACTTTGTAAAAAGGACTCGCTGCTCACGGTTGGATTTTGCTGGTTTCAGTGATTGCAGTACGCAGACAATAACTACTTCATGGTACTCCGTTTTATTTTCAAAATACAGATTTCCATTCGAATTCTCTTTTTGCCGAGCGAACAGCCTCGCAATTCACCTTGCAATCAATGTGTAATCTCAGTAAAGTTACGCCCCCTCAAGAGACTGACCCTGTAAGGCAACCATGACAGCCTTGATGCAGACTTATGCTCGTTTGCCGGTCGCGTTTGAACGCGGGGAAGGTGCCTGCCTCTACGACAATCAGGGCCGGGCTTATCTGGATGCCCTGTCTGGAATTTCGGTGTGTAATCTGGGGCACGCACACCCTGCGGTAACCAGGGCGATTTCCGAACAGGCGAATCGGCTGGTGCACACATCCAACCTCTATCGCATTCCTCCGCAGGAGGCTCTGGCTGAAGAACTGTGTGGTCTTGCCGGCATGGACAGAGTGTTTTTCAGTAACTCTGGTGCCGAGGCCAACGAGGCGGCTATCAAGCTGGCCAGAGTTTATGGCCATAACAATCAGGTCAAGATGCCGGGCATAGTAGTAACCGAAGAAGCCTTCCATGGCCGAACCTCAGGCGCTCTGTCGGCGACCGCCAACCCGGCAATCCGAAGCCCGTTCGAACCTCTGTTGCAGGGGTTTTACCGCATCCCTTACAACGATCTGGCCGCTCTTGAGAATCTGGCCGATCAACAGGACGACATAGTGGCGGTGCTGGTCGAGCCCATTCTGGGCGAAGGCGGCATAATCATTCCAGACGAGGGTTATCTAAGTGGAATTCGGTCCATCTGTGACCGGCAGGGCTGGCTGATGATGCTCGATGAAGTTCAGACCGGTAACGGCCGGACAGGCCATTTTTTTGCCTATCAGAGCGAGGGCATTCTGCCCGATGTGGTAACAACCGCCAAAGGCCTCGGCAATGGTATGCCCATCGGAGCGACTCTGGCTCGCGGCAAGGCCGCCGAAGCACTGTCTTCCGGTAGCCACGGCTCTACTTTCGGTGGAAATTTTTTGGCCTGTGCGGCTGCTCGTGCTGTCATCAGAAGCATCCAGACCGAAGGGCTTCTGGCCAGAGTGAGAGAGCTTGGTCAACTTGTACAGAATGCCTTTACCGAAAGGCTCAAGGGAGTTAATCAGGTTAAAGCCATTCGGTCCCGAGGTCTGATGATCGGCATTGAGCTGGCGAGACCGACAACTACCGACCTGGTGGCCGCCGCCCTGCAAAGAGGCCTGCTGATCAATGTCATCAGAAATCAGACGATTCGGCTGCTGCCGCCTTTCGTTATAAGCAATGAGCAGGCACTCAAGATGGTTGATGTCGTAACCAGTTTGATCAAGGAGGAAAAGGCATGACTCAAGTCTGTCGTCATTTTCTGAATCTGCTGGATTGGCAGCCGGATGAACTCAAGGGCCTGATTGCTCGGGCCATCGAGTTGAAAAAGCAACCCTCTCCAGACCACAGACCGCTGGCCGGCAAAACGCTGGCGATGCTCTTTGAACAGGCATCGACTCGAACAAGAGTGGGCTTTGAGGCAGGCATGAACCAACTGGGAGGAGCCGCCGTCTTCCTGTCTCCTCAGGATGTTCATCTGGGTCGTGGCGAGTCGATCGAACACACCGCCAAAGTCTTGTCCGAGATGGTCGATGGAGTGATGATTCGAACACCGTCCTACGACAGACTCAAGCTGTTCGCTCAAAATTCCAGAGTACCGGTGATCAACGGCATGACTTCCTTGAACCACCCTTGCCAGCTTTTGGCAGACATTCAGACTTACTGGGAATTGCGTGGCGACATTGCCGGAGCCAAGGTGGCCTTTCTGGGCGACGGCCACAATATGTGCCGTTCTTATGTTCGGGCGGCTCGCCAGTTTGGCTTTCAGCTGCATATCGCCTGTCCTTCGGGCTATGAGCCTGATCTGGCTTCTGAATTGACGAGTTCGATTATTCTGGGCAATGACCCGAAATCAGCGGTTGCGAATGCCGATCTGGTGGTGACGGATGTGTGGACTTCTCTGGCCCATGACGAGAGCGAAAAATCCTCTCGAATCAAGGCCTTTCTGGGTTATCAGGTCACTCCGGCCGTGATGTCCGAAGCCAGCGGGGATGCTCTCTTCATGCATTGTTTGCCGGCTCATGTCGGAGAAGAGGTATCGGCCGATATGCTGGATCATCCGCAGAGCGTTGTCTGGACCGAAGCCGGCAACCGTCTGCACAGCCAGAAAGCTCTGCTGGAGAGGCTGTTGGCCTGAGGTCGAGTTGGGTTATCAAGTTTCTCCGGCCGGAATGTCCGAAGCCAGCGGGGATGCTCTCTTCATGCATTGTTTGCCGGCTCATGTCGGAGAAGAGGTGTCGGCTGATATGTTGGATCATCCGCAGAGCCTTGTCTGGACCGAAGCCGGCAATCGCCTGCACAGCCAGAAAGTTCTGCTGGAGAGGCTGTTGGCCTGAGGTCGAAAGAGTTTTTTCGGGAGAAGCCAATGGCACAAGTGTTCCAGAATGTCGTTGAGCTAAACCTTTTTTCCAGCCGAGTGCGTTCGGTCTGTGATCAGATGGGCATGATCCTGAAGCGAACTGCGGTTTCAACCAACATCAAGGATCGGCTGGATTACTCCTGTGCGGTTTTTGATGAACAAGGCGGGCTGATCGCACAGGCTGCCCATATTCCCGTACATCTGGGCAGCATGACTTATGCAATGCAGGGCCTGGTCGGTCGCTTTCAGTGGCAACCCGAAGATTGCCTGATTGTCAACAACCCTTACATGGGGGGCACTCATCTGCCCGATGTTACGCTGATTTCACCTCTGTTCGTCGATGGCCTGCTGGCTGCCTTTGTGGCCAGCCGAGCACACCACGCCAGTATCGGTGCCGAGCAACCAGGCTCCATGCCTGTTTCGGGTAGCATTGACGAAGAGGGTTTGTTGCTGGGGCCCGACTTCCTTCTTCGGAAAGGCAGGCTGCAATCGGCCATGATTGAGCAGCTGGGTGCTCTCGTGGACAAGCCTGCTCTCAACCTTGAGGCCTGGGCAAGTCATTCAGGTCTGGCCGACTTTTTTGCCCAAATCAGTGCCAATCGCAAGGGTCTTGAAACCCTGGGCCAGCTGATAGTCGGGTTGGGGCCTGGGCGTTTTCAGGCACTTGTAAACCAGTTGAATGACTATGGCACTCGTCTGGCGCAGGCTGTTCTGGGTGCTATTCAGGACGGTTGCTATTCGTTCGAGGACTGGATGGATGACGATGGTCTGGGCGGCGACCCTCTGGCGATAAAGCTTGATTTGACGGTCAAGGGTGCAGTCCTGGAGTTTGATTTTTCCGGTACCGCCGGCCCCAGTCCGGGCAACCTGAATTGTCCGGCATCCGTCACCGCAGCCGCCGTACTTTATGTTGTCAGAGGGCTTTTGCCTGAGCACGCCCCCACCTGCCGAGGTGTTTTCGAGTCGATTCGACTCAGGATTCCGCCCGCCTGCCTGCTGGATGCTCAATGGCCGTCGGCAGTTGCGGCCGGCAATGTGGAGACCTCAATGCGGATTGTGGATGTTGTTCTGGGTGCTTTGGCTCAGGCTCTGCCGAAACGAATACCTGCCGCCGCCCAGGGCACGATGAACAACCTGGCGATGGGCGTGCGTACAAGTGGACCAGAGCAGAACTGGGACTACTATGAAACCATCGCCGGCGGACTCGGTGCCCATGCAGGCGGTGATGGTTTGAGTGCGGTACAGGCTCATATGACCAATACTCTCAACACGCCCGTAGAGAGCCTGGAACTACACTATCCTCTGCGGCTCATCCGCTATGCGGTACGCCGGAATTCCGGCGGAAGGGGTTGTTACCGTGGAGGCGACGGAGTGATACGGGAATTTGAATTTACTGCCCCTGCCAGCATCAGCCTGTTGACTGAAAGGCGCGGTCGCAGACCCTGGGGTCTTGCCGGCGGGCAACCAGGTCAACCGGGCGAGAACAGACTGAATGGCGAACTTTTGCCGGGCAAAACGAATCGCCGAGTGCGGTCCGGCGACAGGCTGACGATCATGACTCCAGGCGGTGGTGGCTTCGGGGCTCCTGCCTGATTGCATTCACCGCCTCTTCAAATCTCTCCAGTGCCAACGAGAGGGTGCTTCGTGAGCAGCCGAAGTTGAGTCGAACAAAGCCTTCGTCGCCAAAGTCCCTGCCGTCGTGGAGACCAATGCCATAGCGTTCGAAGTATTGTACGGGCTTCTTGAGTTCGAACTCGCGAATGTCAAGCCAGGCCAGAAAAGTTGCTTCCACAGGAGTCATGGGTACTTCGAGTGAACGCATCTTTTGCAGGACAATATGGGCATTGCCTCTCAGATAAGTGAGCAATCGTTTAAGCCAGGCCTGACCGTGCGAGTAGCCTGCCTCGGCTGCCGCCATGGATAACGGCGAGCATACCGGCTGCATACCAAGTCGGTTTTCACGAAAGCTCCTTCTGAGTGTCGGGTTGGAAATAACAGCGAAGCCGAAGTTGAGCCCGGGCATGTTGAAAGTTTTGCCGGGGCTCATCAGAGTGATGGTGCTGTTGGCTACGTCCGGTGCCAGACTGGCTATGGGTATATGGGTGAGTTCCGGCTGGATCAACAGATCACAGTGAATCTCATCGGAGCAGATAAAGGCACCATGCTTCAGCACAATATCGGCAAAAGCCTCCAGTTCGGACCTCGAGTAGACGCATCCGGTGGGGTTGTGCGGGTTGCACAGAAGAACCATGGTGGCATTTGTGCGAGCTAGCGTCTGGTCCAGCTCATCAAGATCCATCTCCCACCGATCCCGATTTTTTACCAGCCTCAGGGGCACATATTCGCGATGGGCGTGCCCTGGTACATTGAGAAAAGGATGGTAGGCGGGAATCGGAATAATCAAGGGGTCATCTTCAGATCCGGTTGTTCGTGCGGCGATATTAACGCCTGGTAATACCGAGGCCACCCAGCTGATCCAGTCCTTTCGAATGGACCAGCCATAGCGAGTGAACAAGTGTTGTACGATGGCTTCTACCAGTGATTCAGGTATGTCGGAATACCCGAAAATTCCGTGATCCACTCTGTGCCTGAGTGCCTCGATAATTTCAGCAGGCGACCGAAAATCCATATCGGCAACCCATAGAGGCAGAATATCCCTGCCTTCGTATTTGTTCCACTTGGTGCTGTCGCCGCCTCGCCGATCAAGGACTTGATCGAACTCATCATCGGAAACAACGAGCAAATCGTCTGTATGCTTCATCTGGCTTGACTCCTGTGAGCGAGACCGGAAACTCGGCTCGAATTCACTTCTCGCAAAGCAACTTTTTGGTTTTGGAGGGCGACTCGTATAGAATAGGAGAAAAGGTACTCAGGCGAAAGATCGAGGAGACCAGATGGACGCCGAAGCCAGCGTAGAAGACCAGATTCGGCAACAAATCCGTAATAATCCTGTGTTGCTCTATATGAAGGGCAGCCCCGACGCCCCTCAGTGCGGATTTTCTGCACAGGCGGTGCAGGTTTTGGTCGCCTGCAATCGTCCTTTTTCCTATGTTGATGTCTTGAGTCACCCCGAAGTCAGGGCCAGCCTGCCCGGCATAGCCAGCTGGCCGACCTTTCCTCAGTTATGGGTGGAGGGTGAGCTGGTTGGCGGATCCGATATTATCGTCGAGATGTACCAGAATGGTGAGCTTCAGCCGATGATTGAGGCGGCTTCCGAAGATGCCGACGAAGGCGATTAGCCTCGGCTGAGCTGTGCCTCAGGTAGGCATTCTCGCCGCTTGCAGATAATCAGTTTATTCCCTTTTTTATTCCCTTTTGGCTGAAGGCTCCTTATTCCCTTTTGGCTGAAGGCTCCTTATTCCCTTTTGGCTGAAGGCTCCTTATTCCCTTTTTGGCTGAGGGCTCTCTATTCCTATTTTTTTATTCCCTTTTTGGCTGAAGGCTCCTCCCTTTTGGCTGAAGGCTCCTGGCTGAGGGCTCTTTTATTTCTCTATTCCCTTTTGGCTGAAGGCTCCTGGCTGAGGGCTCTATTCCCTTTTTAGCTGAGGGCTCTCTATTCCCTTTTGGCTGAAGGCTCTCGCTTGTCGATGAGCGAGGTTGAGTTTCGAGTCAGTCTGCGCGCCCTTCTTCAGCCGATAATTGAGGCGGCTTCCGAAGATGCCGACGAAGGCGATTAGCCTCGGCTGAGCTGTGCCTGCAGGTAAGCATTCTCGCCGAGCTTGTCGATGAGCGAGAGTTGAGTTTCCAGCCAGTCTATGTGCTCTTCCTCTGAGTCCAGAATAGACTGACACAAGTTCCTGGACACGTAATCCTGCTTTTCTTCGCAACACTGAATAGCAGCCTGCAGATCGAGACGTGCATTGAGCTCCAGTTGAAGGTCGCAGGAGATTATTTCCGGCACATTTGTACCGATATTGAGGTTGCCCAGGTTTTGCAGATTGGGCAATCCCTCCAGCAGCAGGATGCGCTGAGTAAGGAGATCGGCGTGGCGCATTTCATCAAGCGACTCATCGTACTCATGCTTGGCCATGGCCTCATATCCCCAGCTTTGCAACATTCTGGAATGCAAAAAGTACTGATTGATTGCCACCAGCTCGTTGAACAGAATCTGATTCAGGCTTCTGATGACCTCTTCGTGTGCTTGCATGAAGTTTTCCATTCCCGTTCAAGTGCCCCAATTATCGAAGGGCGAGCCTTTTCTGTCAATGAAGCATGCGTCTAACGTGGTATCTGATCGAGCCCCAAAACCTTTTCGCCTGCGGCTATTCGATGCTTCCTGAACCAGCCTTGGTTCATTTCCAGTGCATAGCTGGCCGGCCTTTTTGAGCAGTGGCTCCGTCTGCTCAAGGGTTTCATATCGGCAATGTTGATGATTTCGCCCTTGTCGTCCAGAAAAGCCACCGACAGAGGGATAAGCGTGTTTTTCATCCACATGCAGCCAATTCTGGCCGACGGGTAGACGAAGAGCATGCCTGAGTCGGCGGGTAGCAAAGAACGAAACATCAGGCCTCTGGTCTGTTCCTGTGCCGTCAGTGCCAGCTCCACTCGAATCGTTTGCTCGCCTATGGTGAGACTGTGGTCTGGTGTCTGGGCAAACGTTTCAAGCGGGCTGCTCACCAGCACCGTCAACAGGCCGACAAGCCTCGGCAAGGAGGCGAGCCTCAGGTGACCGCAGACTTTTTGAACAGAGAGCATAGGGTCAGGTGGCTTGAGCAATCAATCAGTCGTTCGGGCGTAAGCACTGCGTCCAGCGGAACATCATGGGAGTCCTGCGGAATCTTCGGGCATTCCTGTTGTTCAAAAGCCAGGCCTATCAGGCAGGGTGCCGACTCTGGCCGACCGATTTTGGCGGCAAAGTACCTGTCGTAATAGCCTCCCCCTGTACCCAGCCGATGCCCTCTGTCGTCAAATCCGACGAGTGGCAGCAGAGCCATGTCCATGTTCTGGCGATCAATGGTCCGGGCTTCGACCGGCGGGCAGGGAATGCCCATTGCATCCACGGACGAAGGCTCGTTTGCAGCCAGCAAACGAAATGTCATTTGACCGTCGATCATGGCTGCCGGCAGATAAACCTGTGCAGACCTTCTCTGGCAGTGCCAAACGAGCGGACGGCAGTCGAATTCAGACGACCCGGGCCAGTAAGCTGCAATTCGACTGTGCTTCAAATCAAACTGCCGAGAGAGAATTCCGACAACCGCCTCGGCCGAGGCTTGACGGGCTTGCTCTTCGATACCCCTGAGTCTTTTGCGAAGATCCCTTCGCAGATGGTCTTTGTCGGTGGCAGTCACAAGCCTGTGCGAGTGTTCAGGAGTGCATGGTTTGCGGAATGTTGCTCAATTACAACAGAAAATCTCATTTGAAGCGAACAGAGAATGTGGCCGAGAGCTTTCGGGGCCTGTTTGTTCGGACACTCGGCGGTTTTGCGACTGTTTTTTATTTTTATTTCCTTTTACCCCCTTTTTTAGCTGGAGGCTCTCTATCCCCTTTCTATTCCCTTTTTGGCTGAAGGCTCCTAGCTGAAGGCTCTCTATTCCCTTTCTATTCCCTTTTTAGCTGAGGGCTCCATTTTTTATTCCCTTTTTTAGCTGAAGGCTCCTGGCTGAAGGCTCCGGCTGAAGGCTCTCTATTTCTATTTCTATTTAGCTGAAGGCTCCTGGCTGAAGGCTCCATTTCTATTTTCTTTTTAGCTGTGGCTGAGGGCTCTCTATTCCCTTTTTTAGCTGAAGGCTCCGGCTGAAGGCTCCAAAAGTGCTGGCTTAAAGGCTACGAAGAAGCCCTGAAGTTCCCGCTGGTAGCCGGAACAAACGTCATTGACTCGGCCGACCGCAAACGAATGCCGGGGGCAAGGGTAAAAATTCCTCCGAAGTCAGAGGAGATCAAGAAGGCGAAACCTGTATTTTTCGTAGCCTGTTGCGCGATGAAGTTCAGGCGAGGGTTTTTTAAGGGCTACAGGGGGCTGGATGCGGGAACAAAAGGTCTGACTGCGCCGGCCAAGCTGTAATTCCTGCGGTCGGAGCTCTGAATTTGTTCAATCATGGCTTCTGCTCGACCGGCACACGAGCCACAATTGATGGCGACTCCGAGTCGATTTTGCAGGCCGGCCAGTGAAACGACCCCTTTTTCGATGGCTTTTCGTGCCTGAGCGTGAGTAACACCGCTACAGATGCAAAGATACATTCGTTACTCCCTTTTTATCCCTTTCTATTCCCTTTTTGGCTGAAGGCTCTCTATTCCCTTTCTATTCCCTTTCTATTCCCTTTTTGGCTGAAGGCTCTCTATTCCCTTTCTATCCCCTTTTTGGCTGAAGGCTCTTTCGGCTGAAGGCTCCGAGAGGGCAATTAACGATAAGCTAGATAATAATAATTGTCAATTGCATTTTTATTTAGCCTTCGTTTTCTGCGGCAGCCAGCTCGCCGTTTTTCTTCGGTGCTATCATTCGGTCGACGGGAGCTGAAAAAAGAGAACAATCCTGTCCTCTGTTGCCACCGCCTTGCTTGTCAGACGGTCCTCTGCTTCCAGAAGAAAACCCGAAACCGAAGAAAGCCACCCATCATGGAAAACGTCATACTTGTCGGCAGCCTTGTCAAAGACCGCCGAGGCGACTTCCGCATCAAACCACTGTGGCAGCCGGACGGCAGGCTGTTGCGGTCTATTCAGTTGGAGCAGGCACCTGTTGATCTGGTGTCCGGCACCTATGTCTCGGCACGTCTCAAGTCCGTTCACGGCGTGACCTATGCTTACTACCAGAAAACTCTGGGCACAGCCGACACGCCGGGTGTCGAGGTCGAAATTGCCGCAATACGTTATGGATTATTTTCGGGCTGGCCAGCAGAAGCAGAGGCAATCGCACTCAAGGCCACCAAAAAGCAACCAAGACCTGGCCAGAGAAAGGATCTTCGCCCGCTCCCCCTGTGTACCATTGATGACGAAACCGCTCGCGACCATGACGATGCCCTCTATTGTGTGCCACTCAAGCGAGGAGGATGGCGTCTCTGGGTGGCGATTGCCGATGTCTCCTGGTATGTCGAGCCGAGTGACTTGATCGACAGGGGAGCGAGAGAGCGTGGCTGTTCGGTTTACTTCCCCGATGCGGTGTTGCCCATGCTGCCGGAATCGCTGGCCAACGACCTCTGCTCCCTGAAGCCCGGAGTGGATCGGCTCTGTCTGGTGTGTGAGATGGTCATCGACAAGCGAGGTCAACTGGCAGATTATCGCTTTTATGAGGCACTCATGAATTCTCGTGCCCAGCTCAGTTATACCGGCGTTAATCAACTGCTGGCCGAGACAAATGAGAGCAGATTGCCGATTGGTAGCGACCGATCTTCCTTGAGTCAGACTTATCAGGAGATGAGACCTCATCTGGAAAATCTTCACGCCCTCTATCGAGCATTGAAGTCAGCCCGAGAGGAGCGGGCGGCACTGGATGTTGATCTGCCCTCCAGCCGAGTGATCTTTGAGGGTGGCCGAGTGGCTTCGATTGAACTGGAAGAGCGAGGGGTCGCTCACCGCATGATTGAGGAGTGCATGATCATGGCCAATATATGTGCCGCCCGCAGGTGTCAGGCGCATGGCATTCCCTGCCTGTACCGTGTACACGAGCCTCCAGCCGAGGCCGATCATTTTCAGCTGGCGAGCCTGATGAGAAGAGTCGGCGTGAAAATGCCCCTTGATCGGCGCAATCCTGCCGATTATCACGGTGCTATCCAGCAAATAAGAGACCGCCCGAACAGCAAGGTGCTGTACCTGAAAATTCTTCAGGCGATGAGCAGGGCCCTTTACCAGACAGATAACACAGGGCACTTTGGCCTTGCTCTGGAGGAGTACACGCATTTCACTTCACCGATTCGACGTTACCCGGATCTGCTGGTGCATCGAGCCATCAAGTACACTCTGGCAGAAGAGAGTGGAGCTTCGCCGTCGGGCCGAAAACAGACTCCTTCGTCGTCAGCCAACGGGCGGCCTTCTTCCCGCCAGATTCACCGCCTGGGTGTGGCCTTGAACGAAGCCGCCCGGCAGGCCGAAGAGGCCGAAAGGTTCGCTGTAAACTGGCACAAGTGCCTGTTCATGAAGCGGCATATTGGGCAGGCTTTCGATGCCACGATCACCGAAGTACGTGAGTTTGGCCTGTTTGTTGAGCTTGATTCCCTGTATGTTCAGGGCATGATCCACATTGGATCGCTGGGGCAGGATTACTTTGATTTTGAGCCAAGACGCATGCGCCTGGTTGGCAGGCATAGCAGGAAAGCCTTTGCGTTGGGAGACCGTCTCAGAGTGAGATTACTGGAGGTCGATCAGGACCGGCAGCGACTGAATCTGGTCCCCAGCATCGCTCCTGGCCGAGAAGGCATGAGACAAAAAAAGACCTTCAAAAAAGGCAAAAGGCGGCGCAGAGGGTGAAGGCTGGCAAAACCCTTTGGCTGGGCGGCTGGCACACAGTCTCGGCGATTGCCAGGCATCAGCCTCACCGGCTCAGGCGAGTGCTGTTGACAGAGGGCAAGTCGAGCGGTCGACGCAAGCTACTGGTCTCCCGTCTGAAAGCCCTGGGCATAAAACCTGAAACCGTGGCCCTGGATGAACTGAACCGGTTGGTTGAGGGTGTCCATCAAGGCGTGGCGGCTCTGTGCGAGGAGGCTATAGAAGGCACTGAGGCCGAGTTGTTCGACTATCTGGAAACTCTGACGAAGCCGCCCCTTCTTCTTCTGCTTGACGGCATACAGGATCCTCGCAATCTGGGTGCTTGTCTGCGCATCGCCGATGCCGCCGGCTGCGATGCCGTGATTCTCGAAAAGCGCAACTCGGCACCCCTGTCTGCTCTAGCCCAAAAAGCAGCCAGCGGAGCCTGCCTGTCTCCATACAGAGTCCCTGGCCTGGTTCGAGTTGTGAACAGGCTCAAGCAGATGAATGTCTGGATATATGGTGCCGATCCTGCGGCGGACACATCTCTGTATTTGGCGAGCCTTCATGGCCCGATCGGTTGGGTGGTCGGCAGCGAGGGCTCAGGACTCAGACCTCTGCTGCGAAAGTCCTGCGACCAGCTGGTGCACATTCCCATGGCGGGTGCAGTGTCGAGCCTTAATCTGTCGGTAGCGACCGGTATATGCCTGTTTGAAACTCGCCGCCAGCAGTCCGACCGGTAACCTTTTCGCCGTCTGTCGTCTATACCAGCGAAAGGCAGGTCGTTTTCAGCGGTCGATGCGAGTTGCTTCCGTGTAGCTGTCAGGTTCCATGCTGTAGGTGGCACGTCCCTGAGTGGCCGACCTAAGCCAGGTCAAATAACCAAACATTTGAGCCAGTGGCACTTTCGACTGGATAGACCGACCGACCGGCAGGTCGTCGATGCTGACGACCAGACCGCGGCGACGGTTCAAATCGTTGATGATGTCTCCCGTGTAGTCTTCGGGCGTGATAATTTCAACCTTCATGACGGGTTCGAGCAGTACCGGGTCAGCCTTCATCATGCCTTCACGGAGAGCCATGGCTGCGACCAGCCGAAAGGCTCCGGCGCTGGAATCGGTATCGTGACTGTCGCCGTCATACAAGGTCGCCTTGACGCCTGTCAGCGGATAATTGGCTAGCATTCCGCAACTGGCTTGAGCATACAGCCCCGTTCTGACTGCCTCAATAAATTCATCGGTCAAAGCATCGTCTGGCATGCTGTTTACAAAGCTGAAGCCCTGAGTCGGGTCCTGAGGACTCAGTTCCAGGCAAATGTGTGCGTATTGCGGCTGTTGGTCATTTGCATGAGTAAACCGAGAGTCCTGGCGAACGGATTGTCGAATGGTCTCACGATAAGAGACCTGGGGCCTGCCGACCCTTACCTGGGCACCAAACTCTCTCTGGATTCGGTCGGCAACAACCTCGAGATGCAACTCACCCATACCGGAAACGACTGTTTGGCCAGACTCGGTATTTTTTTGTACATGCAAAGAGGGGTCTTCTCTGGTCAGAATACCCAGTGCTTCTTCAAGTTTGTCCTCATCAGAACCGGATGCTGGCTCCACCGCCATCGTAATGACCGGTGCTGGAAACTCGATTTTCTCCAGTATGATGGGCGATTGCTGGTCGCAGAGAGTGTCGCCGGTGATGACGTTTTTGAGGCCGGCCAGCGCGACAATGTCGCCGGCTTTTACAGCCTCCAGGTCTTCTCTCTTGTTGGCGTGCATCTGCAACATACGATGAATTCGTTCTTTGCGCTTTTTCAGCGGATTGAGCACCGCACTGCCAGTGCGCAGTTTTCCAGAATAAAGCCTCACAAAGGTCAGGCTACCGACAAAGGGGTCATTGGCTACCTTGAATGCCAGTGCCGCCAGAGGCTCCTGTTCGGAGCAGCTTCGGAGAAGGGTTTCGCCAGACATGGATTCGCCTTCAACCTGCTCCATGTCGGTCGGTGCCGGCAAATAGTCGACAATCGCATCCAGCATGGATTGTAGCCCCTTGTTGCGAAAGGCAGCCCCGCAGAAAACAGGCACAATTTCGTTGCTCAGGGTTCTTTTCCTCAGCCCCGTTCTGATTTCTTCATCGGTCAGGTCGCCTTGCTCCAGGTAGCGTTCCAGTAACTCCTCCGATGTTTCGGCCGCCGCTTCGGCCAACTGCTGGCGACCTTCAATCGCCGCCTGCCGCAAGGTTTCGGGAATTTCCGCAGTCGAGGGATTGAGCCCCAGGTCATCGTCAGACCAGTAGAGAGCCCGCCGAGTAATCAGGTCGACCACTCCTTGAAACTCGTCTTCAGCCCCTATCGGAATCTGAAGAGGAATCGGCTCGGCCTTGAGTCGCGAGCGAATCTGGCTCATCACTCGATAATAGTCGGCACCGACGCGATCCATCTTGTTGACAAAGGCAATGCGCGGCACTCGGTATTTGTCAGCCTGTTTCCAGACCGTTTCGGACTGAGGCTCGACACCTGCCACTCCACAAAAAACGACTACTGCGCTGTCCAGCACTCTCAGCGAACGCTCTACCTCGATGGTGAAATCGACATGTCCCGGTGTGTCGATGATGTTGATCCGATGTTCCGGGTACTGTCTGTGTGTGCCGCTCCAGAAGCAGGTGGTGGCCGCCGAGGTGATGGTGATACCCCGTTCCTGTTCCTGCTTCATCCAGTCCATCACCGCAGTTCCGTCGTTGACCTCGCCCATTTTGTGCGAGATGCCGGTGTAAAAAAGGATGCGTTCAGTAACCGTTGTCTTGCCGGCATCGACGTGAGCCACGATGCCTATGTTGCGGTAACGTTCTACGGGATGGTTTTTGGCCACGGCTTTTTGAGCCTTTGTCGAAAGCGGTCTTGCTTCAGCAGGGAGGGCGAGGGCTAGAAACGATAATGGGAGAAGGCGCGGTTGGCTTCAGCCATCTTGTACATGTCTTCGCGCCTCTTGACGGCCAGGCCGCGCCCTTCGGAGGCATCCAGCATTTCGCCGGCCAGCCGAAACGACATGGATTTTTCGCCCCGCTTGCGGGCACTTTCAACCAGCCAGCGCATCGCCAGTGCCTTTCTTCGATTGGGTCGAACCTCTACCGGCACCTGATAGGTAGCTCCTCCGATGCGCCGTGATTTGACTTCCACCTGAGGGGCTATGGCCTCCAGTGCCTTTTCGAAGGTCTGGATAGGGTTTCTGCTGCGTCCTTCGATCTGCGACAGCGCGCCATAGACGATCTGTTCGGCCACCGACTTCTTGCCGTTTGACATGATGCGATTGATGAACTTCGCCAACTGGGTGTTCTTGTACTTGGGGTCCGGCAGGATTTCTCTTTTGACCGCAACTTTTCTTCTTGGCATGAGTTTATCTCTTGGCCGGCGCAGACTCTTCGCAACGAGTCGGCCGAAGTCTCTTATTTGGGTCGCTTGGCACCATACTTGGATCGTCTCTGTTTGCGTTCAGACACTCCGTAGGTGTCGAGGGCCCCTCTCACCGTGTGATAGCGCACTCCCGGCAAATCCTTGACTCGTCCACCACGCACAAGCACCACCGAGTGTTCCTGCAGGTTGTGGCCTTCGCCTCCTATGTAGGAGATGACCTCATACCCATTGGTCAGGCGCACTTTACACACCTTGCGCAGTGCCGAATTTGGCTTCTTTGGCTTGGCTGTGTAGACTCTTGTACAGACTCCGCGTTTTTGCGGATTGCCTTCCAGAGCCGGTACTCCGCTCTTTTTGAGCTTGCGCCGCCGAGGCTTGCGAATCAATTGACCGATGGTCGCCACTTGAGTCCTCCAAAGATTTTGTCGTTGAGCGGCAGGGTTGACGATACACCTGCTCTGGGCAGGACAGAATATTCTAGCAGGTATATTTCTCTGGTCAATTCGCCTCGAATTCCAGCCGATACTTCAAGCTTCGGGCTTTATCCTATAATTTCACCGGAGAGTGTCGGCGGAACTTGAATCTATCCATGACCGATCTGGATTGGCAGCAGGAGCAGGCGGAGTGGCGAGAGGCACTGTCCAGCCTGATTAACGTTCGAGGTTGCGAGCAGGCTCGGCAGATACTGGAGCAGTTGCAAAACACTGCCAGACAGTCAGGAGTTTCTGTGACCGAGACCCTGAATACGCCTTACTGCAACACGATCCCAGCCGCCGAACAGCCCCCCTATCCCGGCAATATCGAGCTTGAAAACCGTATTGAGAATATCCTGCGCTGGAATGCGGCAGCCATGGTATTGCAGGCGCAAGACAGTGGAGCCGGCGTTGGCGGCCATATCGCAACCTATGCATCGGCCGCCACCATGATGGAGGTCGGCTTCAACCATATTTTTCGCAACGCCAGCCCCGATTATGGCGGTGATCTCGTCCATTTTCAGGCACATACGGCACCCGGCATCTATGCTCGCGCCATGCTTGAGGGCCGCCTGCCGAAGGAAAGGCTTGAGAATTTTCGTCGTGAGCTGGCACAGGGAGGCGGCCTGTCCTCTTACCCGCATCCTTGTCGAATGCCTGATTTCTGGCACACCGCCTGTGCTTCCATGGGTCTGTCCACGCCGGTTGCCATCTATCAGGCAAGGTTTGCCAAATATCTCGAAGCCCGAGGGCTGAAGCTGACCAACGGCGGCAAGGTCTGGGTTTTCGTGGGTGACGGTGAAGCCGATGAACCTGAGGTGCTGGGCACAATCAATGTTGCTTCGCGCGAACAACTGGACAACCTGGTGCTGGTGGTCAACTGCAACCTTCAGCGACTGGACGGTCCGGTGCGCGGCAACGGCAAGATCATTCAGGAACTGGAGCGGTCATTTCGGGGTGCCGACTGGAATGTGCTCAAGGTGATCTGGGGTAGCGGCTGGGACCCTCTGTTCCATCGGGATATCCAAGGGTTGCTTCAGCAGAGGATGGAGCAGGCCCTGGATGGTGATTACCAGAGGTACACGGTCATGCCGGGCGAAGCTGTGCGCGAACACTGGGTCGAGAAGACACCCGAACTCAAGGCTCTCATGGACTCCCTGACCGACGAGGAAATCAAGTCCATCAAGCGGGGCGGCCAGGATCAAATCAAGATTTATGCAGCCTTTCAAGAGGCTGCCCGAGCATCAGACAGGCCGACAGTTATTCTGTGCAAGACAGTCAAGGGCGACGGGCTGGGTGCCGCCGGCAGCAACACGGTTCACCAGAAAAAACAGCTCACCGCCAAAGAGAGAGTCGAGTTTGCTCGCCGGCTGGGCATACCGCATGCTCAAAAGGACATGGTTCGTGCAGGCTTTTACCAGCCGCCCGAGGACTCCGAAGAAGTTCGGTATATTCGTGATCGAAGAAAGGCTCTGGGCGGCTTTGTGCCGCAACGCCAAATCCATTGCCCCAGCCTGAAAGCCCCTGAGTTGAAAGAGTTCAGAGAGTTTCTCGACAGCAGCGGAAAGCGTTCTGTATCTACCACCATGGTCATGGTACGCATTCTGTCGAAGCTGGTCCGCCATTCCGACATCGGCCGCTACATCGTACCCATCGTACCGGACGAAGCGCGTACTTTTGGCATGGACGGCCTATGCTCAACCGCCGGCATCTACTCGCCTCTGGGTCAGCAATACAGTCCGGTTGACGAGGGCACCATTGCCCCCTACCGAGAGGCCCGTGACGGCCAGGTTCTGCAGGAGGGTATCTGCGAAGTTGGCGCGATGGCTTCCTTTATGGCTGCGGGTACTGCTTATGCCAACCATGCCGTTCCCACCATTCCGTTTTACATTTTTTATTCGATATTCGGTTTTCAGCGCGTGGGCGACATGATCTGGGCCTGCGGCGACAGCCTGTGCAGGGGCTTTCTGCTGGGCGGTACCTCGGGGCGGACCACGCTGAACGGGGAGGGCGTGCAGCATCAGGACGGCCACTCTCAACTCGTGGCAAACACCATCCCCAATCTGAAGAGTTATGACCCGGCCTTTGGTTATGAATTGGCGATTATTATTCAGGCAGGCATTCGCCGAATGTATCAGCAGCAGGAAAACCTGTTTTACTATCTGACTGTCACCAATCAAAGCCAGGTCATGCCGGCTGCCCCCAGGCGTTCCAGCCTGCCCGAAGAAGTCCTGAAGGGGCTCTACAGGTTCAGCACCACTCGGAGTGCAAAAAGCGAAGCCAAACAGGCGAAGGTCAATCTTTTTGGCAGCGGTGCCATCATGCAGGAGGTGCTGAAAGCCCGAGATCTGTTGCTGGCCGAAGGGCTGGCTGTAGATGTGTGGAGCGTAACCAGTTACAACGAACTCCTGAGAGAAGCACTGGAGGTTGAGCGGGCCAACATGCTTTCCTTCACCACTCGACCAAAAAAACCTTTTGTGGCCACAAGGCTGGCCGGAGCAGAGGGTGTTTTTGTGGCCGCCACAGACTATATGAAGGCACTGCCGGAAAGCATTTCCCGCTGGATACCCGGACCCTACACCGTACTGGGTACCGATGGTTTTGGCTTGAGCGAGGAGCGGAGTGTTCTGAGAAACTGGTTTGAGGTCAGCGAACGCTGGATTGCCTATGCGGCAATGGTTTTACTGGTCAGAGAAAAGCGGTTCGACCCGAATCGCCTGAAAGCCCGAGTCGCCCAATGGCAGCTTGACCTCGGCAAGACCGCTGCGGCCGATCTTTAGCTCGCCTGTTCGAGCCTTTCACCCCTTCACTCTCACCCCTGCCGAGTTCATAGTGTGAAAATCGCGCTGGCTCAAGCCAATCCTGTGGTCGGCGACATTGCGGGCAATCTGGAACGGCTGCTGACATGGCTCAATGATTGTCACCGAAGATGCGACCTGCTGGTTTTTCCAGAACTCTATCTGAGCGGTTATCCGCCTCGCGACCTGCTCTCTGTGCCGTCTTTCATTGATCGGCTGGAAGCGGCAGTCGAGGAGATTGTCGCTTCCAGCAGGCAGCTTCCAGACACTGGCCTGCTGTTCGGAGTGCCCAGGCGTAGTGCCGAGAGCAGTTTGTTCAACTCGGCTCTGCTCATTGGCGGCGGTCGAATTCTGCTTGAGCAACACAAGGCCCTGTTGCCCGACTATGACGTTTTTGACGAGTCGCGCTACTTTGTTCCGGCGAGCCGCCATCGAGTGGTCGATTTTGCCGGCCACCGGCTGGGTATCTGCATTTGTGAAGATGCCTGGAACCTGCCCGAGTTCCGTCCGCAGGGTCGCTATCAGCAGAATCCTGTGGAGCAGTTGGTGAAAGCCGGTGCGGAGGCCATCATCAATCTTTCGGCCTCTCCCTTTCATCAGGGCAAGGGACAAGTACGTCGCCAAATTGCACAAAGCCATGCTCGTCGGCACAAGACAGCCTTTGTTCTGGTCAACCAGGTGGGTGCCAACGACGAACTCATTTTTGATGGAGGCAGTTTTGTTCTTCGAGCTGACGGCACGCTGGCCGGTAGCCTGCCTGAGTTTGAAGAAAGCCTTGAAGTGCTTGAACTGCTTGAACCGGCCGCTCGGCGAAAGCCGCCAAAAAGGTCTCCAAAAGAGGCTGAGGGAGAGGCGAAAGAAGAAATTGTCCGAGTGCGTAAGGCACTGGTTCTGGGTACTCGGGATTACTTCATCAAAACCGGTGTCAAGACCGCACTGGTAGGGCTTTCAGGCGGAATTGACTCATCTGTGGTCGCCGCAGTTGCCGCCGAGGCTCTGGGCCCGACTCAAGTCTACGGCGTTACTCTGCCCGGGCCTTACTCATCCACCGGCAGCGTCAACGACAGTGCTCGACTCGCAAACAACCTGGGCATTCACTTTGAGACGCTTCCGATTACGGATGTTTTTCGTTGCTATCTGGATGTGCTTGATCCTCTGTTTCAGGCCCGTCCGGCCGATTTGACCGAAGAAAATATTCAGGCAAGGATACGAGGCGGCCTGCTGATGGCTTTGGCCAACAAGTTCGGTCACCTGCTTCTGGCGACCAGCAACAAAAGCGAAATGGCGGTTGGTTACGCCACTCTCTATGGTGATATGACCGGCGCGCTGGCGGTCATCGCCGACCTCTTCAAGGGCCAGGTATATGAGCTTGCACATGACTACAACAGCGAGTGCGAGATTATTCCGGATGCCATTCTGACCAAGCCTCCTTCGGCTGAACTGCGACTCGATCAAAAGGACAGCGACAGCCTGCCGGCTTACGATCTGCTGGACGCCATCCTCAAGCTCTACATCGAGCAGCGAAAGAGTCTCGATCAGATCGTTGCGGCGGGCT
>RKSB01000069.1 GCA_007571095.1 K189A clade bacterium
CACAGAGATAGAGGAGGCCAAACCCTGGCGTCCTATGGAGAAGCGGGTGATAACGGTGTTTGCGCTGACGGCACTCTTCTGGGTCACTCGTACAGCACCCTTTGGCGGCTGGAGAGAGTGGCTGGACCTGCCCGCCGCTCACGACAGTCATGTGGCTCTTATAGCGGTTATTGTGATGTTTCTGATACCTGACGGAGAGACTCGGCAGGGCCGACTGCTCGACTGGGAAACCGCTGTCAAAATCCCCTGGGGAGTGCTTATTCTGTTTGCTGGCGGTATCACCCTTGCGGCCGCTTTTGGAGAGACGGGTATCAGTACTCGAGTAGGGGAGGCTCTGGGAGCGGCAGCAGCCTGGCCAGTGCTTTTGCTCGTACTGACCATAGCCCTGGGCATAACCTTCCTGACAGAAGTTACCAGCAATACCGCAACCACGGCACTCATCATGCCAATCCTTGCACTGACTGCCCTGCATGCCGACTTAAACCCGCTGATTTTGATGATTCCTGCGGCCATGAGTGCCAGCTGTGCCTTCATGCTGCCGGTTGCGACTGCCCCCAACACCATTGTTTACTCAACCGGACACGTCAAGACCAGTACCATGATGCGAGAGGGTGTGGTACTCAATCTAATCGGGGCGGCAGTCATCACTCTGGTTTGCCTCATCCTGGTTGTTGACTGAGGCCGCCAGTTCCTTGAGTCGAACTCGACGGGCTTCCGGCTTCAGCTGTGTCAATGCCTTGAAGCTGTCGTAGAATTTCGGCAGGCTGTAGTTTTGCTGTGTCAGCAGCTGATACAAGGGCTCGACCTGTTCAAAGTAGGTTAAAAAGGCCCCGAGCGAAGCATTGTTTAGTTGATCTATCAGCACATCATATCGTTTATCGGGCCAGCCCTGAAGGCGGTAATCGGCCTTCATTTCAGCAAACAGTCTTCGTTTTTCTGAAGCCAGCACCGCCTCGTCCTGAGTGCTCCCGTAACCTGCGTCCAGCCTCTCTTTCCACTTGTTGATAAAGCGAGAGAACCGAAGACGAAGCAGGTATTCCTGGTACCAACGTGCGAATTCCTCTTTTCTTTGTTGAGACTTCAGCCACAGACAAACGCCCCTTTGTTCCACCACTGTGGCGAAGCTTTCGTTGAGTTGGCTGTCTCCGGGGAGATAGATCAGCCTGTGAGCGAGTTCATGAAACAACAAACCGGCCAGAGCGGCATCGCTCCTTCGAAAGAAGGAACTCAGCAGCGGGTCGGGCAGCCAACCCAGAGTAGAATAGCCGGCGACTCCGCTGACGAAGGTATCCAGTCCGGCGCGTTCTTTTTTAGCCGCATAGGCCAAAGCTTTTTCCTTTCGAAAATAGCCGCGATAGGGCACACAACCGGCGATCGGAAAGCAGGATTGAACAGGCGAAACCGAGTAGGCTTCGGCGACGAAGACATTCCACAGAACATACCGGTCGGGCAGGGCCACGTAATGGTGGTAGCTCTTGCCCTGCTTCAACCCGAGGTCCGTTTCGGCAAACAGGAGAATTTCCTTTGCCAACGAGAGTTGTGCCTTCAGTTCAGCAGGAGTCTGTGCGTTTGCTATCAGCCTGTCGACCGGCTGCCGAGCAGACAGCAGTCTGAGTTGGCCTCCGGCAGCCTGCGTGAGGTAGCCCAGACTTTCGCAACCGACCAATACCCACAACAGGCAAGGCAATAGCAGGGGCTTGAAAACAGCCATCGCCGAAAAACGGGCAAACCAATCGAGGGAAAAGGCTTTCGAAGCCCGAATATTTGCTTGCTCGCTCTTGCTTTGAATGGTTAGGGGGCGGATTCCAGAGCAGTTATGGACTCTTTCAGAGAGGCAAGACGTTTGTTGATTTGAAGATACTGGCGATTGATCTGTTTGCGGTGGCCCTGAGTAGCCTTGCTGAATGCTTCTTCAGCCTTCAACCGATCAGTGATTTTTTGAAGTTCCTCGGCCTTTCTGTTCAAATCATCTGCCAAGGTCTGATTTGATTTGCTGAGTTGTTGCAGATTCAATTCGGAGGTTGAGGTACGTTCCAGCAGATTCTGCTGAACCTGCAGCCCCTTGTCGTAGCTTCTGGAACGGCCCTTCAGAACTTTCAGGTCCTCTAAAAGCTCTCCGATGTCCTTCTGCTGCTTGCCTATTTGCAGAGCATTGTCCTTTATCCACTGCTGGTTGCGCTTGTTGACAAGGTTGCGCAGGCTACGCACTTCCTGCTCAAGTTGCTCAATCTGGGAGACCGCTGTATCGAATCGAGAGGTCAGGGTTTTGCCCGATTCCTCGCTCTCGGAAGTCAGCCTTGCCAACTGCTGATTGATGTTTGGTAAAGCCTCCATTGCATAGCGCAACTGAGCGGACTGTTCCTGATACAACCAGGCTGCAACCGATCCGCCTGCAACCAGAGCGCACCAAAGCAGAAAATTGAAGAATATGGCCCACCTTCGACCGATGCCGGTTCTTTTGGCTGCCTTCAATCGCTTGTATGCTTGTATCTCATCCTGGCTGAACGCCAGCGCGCTGTGATCAAAGTCGTCGTTGCCAGCTGTCGAGCGAGTGCTGTCGTCGGTCATGTAAAAAGTTCTTGTTTCGGCGAGAAGTCGAAATTTCAGCGGAGGTTGGAAAAAAGCCGAGTCGCCTTACTCCAGAGTGTCCGCAAAGTTAAACAACCGATGAGCACGAGTGGGTCAGGGCACTAAACTGACCAGAGCGTACATGATCAGAGTCAGGACGAGTCCGCTGACAATAACGCCCCGTACGCTGGCAATCGGACCCGGTTTGCCGTAGATGGCATTGACCTCTATGGCAAGAATAATAATGAGTGCCAGCACAAAGGCTGTCCAGGAGCCAGCCAGGGCTCCGTGGGAAAAATGGGCGGAAGAACCCATGAAGAACAGCATGGGCAGAGACAACAGGGTGTTTGTTCTGGATGCAAGTGCCGCCTTGGGTGCCGCCGCTGCGGCTTCCGGCAGAGCCTCGCCACCGCCGGCAATCTGCTCGTTGGACTGAATGAGGATTTTCTGATTGGGCCAGATGATGAACCACACATTGCCAAACATGATGATGGCCATGATCGATCCTATCGCGATATCGACAGTCAGGCCGGCTCCGATAAAGCCGAGCAGACCCAGCCCGGTGAGCAAGGTAAACATCGCACCCCAGCGAAACCACCAGAGTGCCCTTGGAACCAGCTTGACAAATGCGTCGGTTCGGGCGGCGGCTTCTGCTTCCTTGAAGTACTCAGTCTGAACCAGATTGAAGTAATAGAGCAGACCGATCCAGGTGATGCCGAACACAAAATGCCCCCAACGAAAAAGATACTCCGTCAGTTCCCACATGGCTTGCCCCTCCTGTACAAGAAGCCCTTCATAAAGGCTCTTTTCTTTCGTTCAAAGTCTAACTGCCAACAACTGGAAGCGCAACAAATCAGGAAGAGAGGTTATTCGGCATAAGGCACAGGCACTACATCATGCCGCCCATGCCACCCATGCCGCCCATGTCAGGGGCAGCCGCCGCCGGCTTCTCTTCCGGAATCTCG
>RKSB01000064.1 GCA_007571095.1 K189A clade bacterium
GGTGAGAACACCGCCATGCCCACCTATGTCGCCCCCAATTTGACCGCCGCCAGCATTGTCGCCCATGTCCTTACAGTAACCGACACCGCCAGCCCTCCCCAGACGGATACGGTGACTGTCTATGTTGCGGTGTTTGCCGATGACGATCCGCCGACCGCTTCTGCCGGAGAGAACCGGACCGTCAAACAGGGTGTCGTCGTTACATTGGATGGCAGAGCCTCCAGTGACGATGGAGGCGTTGCTGGCTATGAATGGAACCAGGCTTCCGGCGAGGCGGCGACTGTCAGCCTGACGAATAACGATACCGCCACGCCTGCCTTCAAGGCTCCGGCCTCAAACGTCACTCTCAGCTTTGTCCTCACGGTAACCGAAAACAGAGCCTCTGCTCCTCGAACAGCCACAGCGACCGTGACTATTGCTGTCAGCGACCAGGTTCCGACCGCCGTTGCCGGACCCGACCAGACGACCGGTATTCATGAAGGAGACATGGTCACGCTGGACGGGGCAGGCTCAAGCGATCCACAAGGCCAGGGTCTCACCTATACCTGGCGTGCACCGGACGGCATCGCCTTGACCACCACCACGCCCGAACAGCCCACTTTCAAGGCACCTTCCCGAACCGCTGACTATGGGCTGACCTTTGCTCTCACCGTGACTGATCCCGACGGCAATGCAGACACAGATGAGGTTTTGATCAGTGTTTCGGCGAAGGATGATCTGCCAACTGCCTCTGTTGCCTTGCCCTCGACTGTTGGTGAAGGCGATACCGTTACGCTGGACGGATCGGGCTCAAGTGACGACGGTACACTGACCTATGTCTGGACTCAAAGCCCCAGCCAGACAGCCGTTACCCTGATGGCTGACGACCCGGCTCGCCCGACTCTTGTGGCACCCAATAAACTCGATGACTACACCCTCAGCTTTACGCTGACCGTCACCGATGACGCCGACCAGACAGCCACAGCGACCGTTGCTCTTGGCGTGACCGCCGAGAATGACCCGCCGGTGGCGAATGCCGGCCCGAATCAGCTCACGGGTATCACCGAAGGCGATATCGTCACTCTGGATGGCCTGGCATCTCGTGACCCTGAGGGCGGTACTCTGACCTATAGCTGGAATCAGGACTTTGGACCGGCGGGAACACAGTCCGTTACTCTCAGCGACACCAATGTCGCTCGACCGACCTTTGCCGCACCTGTTTCAACTGACAGATACCTGATTAGCCTTTTTCTCACCGTCAGTGATGGTACTTCCTCGGCTACCGATGAGGTCTTCATTGGCGTCAATGCCGCCGCAGGCTCCTTGATTGCTTCGGCGGGAGCCGGCTCGACGGCCGAGCCGCTCACTCTTCGCGAAAGTCAGGCATTCGGGGATGCACTGATCGCCATCGCCAATGACGATTCGCTGATCGCCGATGCCGGCGACGACTCGACCCTTAACGAAGGCGATACCGTCAGCCTCGACGGGTCAGCTTCTCGCCACCCCGAAGGCGAAGTGCTCACCTACAGCTGGACTCAAACGCCGAACCAGGGCCCGGCTGTTGTCCTGACGGGTTCTCATACCGTCAGGCCGACCTTGGTCGCACCCGACTCGGCCGCCGACTATAACTTGAGCTTTGTCCTTGCGGTCAGCGATGGTATTTCTACGGTGACCGATACGGTTACTCTTCAGGTAGTGGCTGAAGATGATCCACCGGTGGCGAATGCCGGCGACGACCTGGCTGTTGTTGGAAGGACTGTTGTCACTCTTGACGGCTCGGCCTCCTTTGATCCTGAAGGCGGCAGCCTCACCTATGCCTGGTCTCAGGTTTCCTCGTCAGGGCCGAGTGTGACCCTCAATGCGGCGAACACTGAACGGCCTTTCTTTACCGCCCCTGCGGCCTCTGCCGATACCACTCTGGTCTTCAGGCTTCGAGTCTTCGACAAAGCCGGCCTTGCCTCGACACTCGATACCGTGAGTGTGAGGCTTTCACCTGACGATGCCGATGCGCATGGAGTGCTACTGCCGGAAGTCATGGCAGCCATCTCAACCTCTGTCTCTTCGGCCATTCACACTCGCATTGGGGCCATTCGCACACCGACTGCAAACAGCCTCTCCATCGGTGGCAACAGCCGCCTCTCCAGCATTCTTCAGCAACAGGCCAGCCGATACACGAAAACTCGACAACTGAATCTCGAAGACCTGCTGAACAACAGCAGTTTCGTACTCGCTCTGGGCGAAAATGCGTCGATGAACGGCTGTTCGTACTGTGGATTCACCCTCTTTGGTCAGGCGAGCTATCGGAACATTTCCAACGAGGCCAGGGGTAACAATTATTCGGGCAACCTGCACACGCTCTCCATGGGCTTTGACAACAGCTTTCGCAACGCCCTGATGATCGGTGGCCTTGTTCACAGTACGCAGGGAGACTTTGATTACGCGCTGACAGGCAGCAGCGGCAACTATGAGGTTGAACTGACCAGTGTACACCCCTATCTGGGCCTCTCTCTGCTGAACGACAGGTTGAAGTTCTGGGGTAATGTCGGTTTTGGCACCGGTCGTGCAACCGTCACCTCGGGGTCGAGTAGCCGCAAGAGGAATCTTGAGATGGACAACTGGACGCTGGGCAGTTCTCTGTCGCTCTTCTCGGTCTCTTCGATTGACTTTCGTCTGCTGGCCGAAGTGGCGAACACAGATGTTCGTGTAGGTTCAGATGCACTGGCTTCGGCCATGGATATTGCATCCTTCCGCAGCAAACTCGCCCTTGAAGTCAGCCAGTTTCGGGCAAACATCCTTGGCGGCCAGCTTGTGGGTAGCCTGAGCCTTGGCTACCTCTCGGACAGCGGCGACTCAAGTCTCGATCAGGGTCTTGAGGTCACCACCCAGGTTGGCTACACCCGAGGCCAAACAAGCTTTGAGGTGTCCTTCTATGGCCTGAGCGACCTTGATGTCTATGAGGAATGGGGCATCAGCAGCGAGATCAGAATTCAGCCAGGCCAGGGCGGCGGTCTGTCGCTCTCGCTCAAACCGGCCTATGGCAGTTCTGAGACCAGCACACAGAGTAGCACCGCCTCATTCTGGGAAGCCGCCTGGCAGCCAGAGCAGAACCCTGACTTTTCTCCGAACATGCAGCTTGCAGCCACCCTTGGCTATGCCTTTCTCTCGGCCAGAGGTTTGCTGACCCCCTATGTTGAGTCTTTCCTTGAACCCACCGACACGACCACCACCACAGGGCTTCGCTGGCAGCCACTCTCGCCTTTGTCTTTTGACTTCTCACACACTCGGTCGAGCACAGACGAAGGACTTCGCATGAAAGTCCAGTGGGATTTCTGATTAGACGCCGGGCACTCAGAGAAAGATTTTCATTCGTAGCGAGATTTTTTGGCCTTTTGTTTGGGGCTTATATACCTGACCTGACAAGTTCTTTTCAGTCACGGGAATCAGGAACGCTTGACCGAATGCGAAGACAGTCGCCCGATTTGTCGGCAGACGGCTTGTTTACCGGCACCTCATTGCCGACAACGGGCTTTTGAATGCAGCCCTGGCAGGGCAG
>RKSB01000140.1 GCA_007571095.1 K189A clade bacterium
GAAAGGGAATAGAGCCCTCAGCTGGAAAGGGAATAGAGCCCTCAGCTGGAAAGGGAATAGAGCCCTCAGCTAGAAAGGGAATAAAAAAAATAAAGAATAGAAATAGGACCCTCAGCCAGAGAGCCTTCAGCCAAAAAGAAAGTGGAAATAAAAAGTCCTCGGCACCAAAAACGCCCCCTAACCCAAAAAGATTGAGCGTCAGCTATGCAGGGAGCCCTCGTCTGTAATAGAATCGAGTCGCACAAATGGCCGGCAAGAATCAGTTCTTGCTATTGAGGCCGAAGGTCTTTTGTATCTAAAGTTGAAAAAGCCCAATCTCCCAGTTCTGGTTATCCTTGTTGCCGTTTTTGTCTGGCTCGGCTCCGGTCTGATTGACCGGCCTGAAAAAGTACCGGCACCTTCGATTGCTCAATTCAACGACATTCAGTCTAATTCTCGAGACGATACGTTGACTCGAGTTCGGGCAAGATACATTTCGGCCTCTCCGCAGGTGGAAGAGGTTGTTATCAAAGGCCAGACCCTTGCCAATAGAAAGCTTGAAGTTAAAGCCGAGACTACCGGACGAGTCGTCAGGGTACCGGTTGAGAGAGGCGACAGAGTGGCCAGGCGGGATCCGCTTTGTCTGATTTCGATAAACTCTCGCCAGGTCAAGGTGGATGAAGCCAAGGCGGCTCTGGCAGAAGCTGAGCTTGAGTACAAGAGCATTGAAGAACTCAAGGCCAGGGGTCTGCAATCCGAGATGAGTGCCATGTCCTCAAAAGCCAAGCTCTTCTCTCGAAGAGCAGAGCTAAAGCAGCGCAAGCTTGACCTTGAACGAACCTCTGTAGTCGCGCCCTTCGACGGCATTGCCGAGGAAGTGTTCGCCGAGGTGGGTACCTATATGCAGACAGGCAACGTGTGTGCCGAAATCGTCGATCTGGACCCGATACTTATCACTGGCAATGTCTCCGAAATGAATGTCGGCCTGCTGGCCGTTGGCCAGACAGCCTATATAACCCTGCTTGATAACCGAACCATTGAAGGCAGGGTAACCTTTGTCAGCAAGGCCGCCGGTAGCCTGAGTCGTACTTATCAAATTGAGATAGAGGCGATCAACTCGGATCTTGCCATTGCCTCCGGGCTGACCGCGCAAGTTAAAATTCCTGTAAAGCAGCGTCCTGCGCATCTGGTTTCTCCTGCCTTGCTGGGCTTGAATGACTTTGGAGAAATCGGCCTGCGTATTCTGGACGCCGACAACAGGGTGATTTTTCAGCCTGTAGAAATCCTGAAAGACAGTTCCGAAGGAGTCTGGGTGACCGGCCTGCCGACCACCGCCAAGGTGATCACTCTGGGCCAGGAACTGGTGAGTGCCGGAGAGGTGGTTGAAGTGGTTCTGGAAGGCGTTGGTTCAGCCGCCTCCACTGACGACAACAGACAGAACTCCAGACCAGCTCCCGACGGGCTTGTACGCGGCAGGCGGGCGGGTTAGATCGTGGTAGATCAGCTGATTGACACCGCAATCGACCGGAACCGGACCACTTTGTCGGTTATGGCTTTTCTTGTCTTTGTAGGCATTCTGGCCTACCGCATTATTCCTGTAGAGCTACAGCCCAATATTGACGTGCCTTTCGTGGGAGTCACTCTCGTACACGAGGGAATTTCTCCAGAGGATTCCAAGCGCCTGCTGGTGTTGCCGCTGGAAGATGAGGTTCGTGCCATAGAAGGTGTCAAGGAATTGACTTCCTATGCGTCAGAGAATTTGGGGATTTTGAACATAGAATTCGAGATCGACATAGACCAGGACAATGCACTCATTGATGTAAGGGAAGCCATTAACCGGGCCAGAATCAGAATGCCCTCGACCATGGAGGAGCCGGTGGTTCGAGCTGCAACCGCAGCCGATTTTCCGCTGCTGATTATCAACTTTACTTCCGACACTGCCTCCGAACGCACTCTGTACAGTCTGGCACAGGATCTACGTACTGAAATCGAAGCCCTGCCGGATGTTCTTGCGGCCAATATATCGGGCCATCGAGAAGAGTTGCTGGAGGTTGTTATAGACCCCTTGTTGCTTGAGTCCTACAACATTTCCATAGAGCAGCTTGCAGGTACTGTCATCGGTAACAACAGGCTGGTTGCAGCCGGTTCGGTTGATACCGGTCGAGGTCGTTTCGCAGTCAAGGTCCCCGGGTTGATCGAAACCCCTGCCGACCTGTTCGAGATACCGGTTAAAACGGTCGGCGACTCGGTGATTACTCTGGGCCAAATAGCTTCAATTCGGCGAGTATTCAAAGATCGGCAGTCCTATTCCTACGTCAACGGCATGCAGGCCATTTCTCTGGAAATCACCAAACGTGTCGAAGCCAATTTAATTGATGTTTCTGCTCAGGTTAAAGCCCTGACAGAGGAGCGCCGCCTGAATTACCCCAAGGAGGTGAATGTTTTTTACACCTCTGATCAGGCCCCGAATGCCGAGCGGCAAGTCAATGAACTCATCGGTAATGTCATTACCGCCATGATGCTGGTGATGATTCTGGTAGTAGGTGCTCTGGGCTTGCGTAGCGGTCTGCTGGTCAGCATGGGTATTCCGGTCAGCTTTCTTTGTAGCTACATCGTCCTCTTGCAAATAGGTTACAGCTTTAATTTCATGGTGATGTTCGGCATGCTGCTGGCACTCGGCATGTTGATTGACGGAGCCATCGTGATTGTCGAGTATGCCGATCGCAAGATGGTCGAAGGCTACGAGAAAAAAGAAGCCTATGCCCTGTCAGCCAGGCGAATGTTCTGGCCGGTGGTCGCTTCGGTGGCCACCACTCTGGCGGCCTTCCTGCCCCTGTTTCTGTGGCCGGGTGTTTCCGGGCGTTTTATGGTCCATCTTCCGGTGACTGTTTTTGCCGTGCTCGTCGGCAGTCTGGGCTATGCCCTGATTTTTGCTCCAACGCTTGGTGCCTTGTTTGGCAAGCAGGGTAACTATAGTGCCAAAGAGCTTGAAAAACTTAGAGTGCTTGAATCTGGTGACCCCACACAGCTGGGCGGTTTCACCGGCTTCTATGCGCGCTCACTAAAGCCTCTTATTCGGCATCCGGTGAGTGTCCTTGCGGTCACTCTGAGCGTGTTGATCGCTACCTTCATGTGGTACGGCAAGCAAGGCAAAGGCGTGATCTTTTTCTCCGATGAGGACCCCACCTGGGCATCAATCAGCATAGGTGCCCAGGGCAATTTCTCGGTTGACGAGGTCAGGGACCTGGTCGTTGAAGTGCAAAATGAGATAGCCCGAACTCAGGGTATCAAGAACTTCTACACGCGAACTGAAGATGTTGTTGGAGGATTTCGAGGTCGCAATACTCCGCAAAACCAGATTGGACGGATATTCCTGCAGCTACATGAACCCGATCAACGTCTCACTACCGGCAATGAGGTTCTGGAAGAGGTTCGCAGAAGGGTTCAACATCTGGCAGGTGTTACCGTTGAAATTCAAAAGGATGTTCAGGGACCGCCTGTAGGCAAGGCGGTGCAAATCCAGCTTGCATCAAGGTATGACGATGTACTGGAACCTGCGGTCAATGTTATTCGTAACTATCTGGAAACTCAGGTCGAAGGGCTACGTGACATAGAAGACACTCGGGATCTGCCCGGCATTGAGTGGCATCTTGTCGTTGATCGCGAACGTGCCTCGGCAGTGGGGGCGGATGTTTCGGTCGTGGGTCGTTCGGTGCAGCTGGTGACAAACGGAGTCAATCTGGGCTCTTATCACCCGGATGATTCTGTTGAAACCGTAGGTATTCGAGCGCGTTTTCCCAAAGAAAACAGAGGGGTCAACTCGCTGGACAGCATTTCGCTGGTCACCGCCGAGGGCCCGGCTCCAATTTCCAGTTTTGTCAAGCTGGAACCTCGCCCCAAAAAGGGCACCATTCAACGCGTGGATACTTATCAGGTTGAGTTTGTTCGAGCTGATGTGTTGCCGGGCATTCTGGTCGACACAAAGGTTCAGGAGGTGAAGGCCTGGCTGAAGGAGAATCCGCTGGATTCCCGAATAAGGGTTTCTTTTCGCGGAGCCAGCGAAGAACAGGCGAATGCGGGGGCATTTCTTGGCGTTGCCTTTTTGCTCGCACTTTTGCTGATGTTTGTGCTGTTGATTGCTCAATTCAACAGCCTTTACCAGGCTTTTCTGACCATGTTTGCGGTGGTCATGTCAACTGCCGGCGTGCTGGCCGGGCTGCTGATTACCGGCAAGCCCTTTAGCGTCATCCTGACCGGCGTGGGGATAGTTGCGCTCGCAGGCATTGTGGTCAACAACAACATTGTGTTGATCGACACCTACAAGCATATTCGGGCGAGTTCGCCTTCCCTGAGTACGGAAGAAACCATCATCCGTACCGCCGCTCAAAGGTTTCGTCCGGTATTACTGACCAGCGTGACCACAATCTTTGGCCTGTTGCCCATAGCCAGCCACCTGTCCATTGATTTTATCAATCGGGAAATCACCCACGGTGGCTCAGTGACCGCTTCCTGGGTACCTCTGGCCAGTGCGATTGTTTCAGGCTTGTCCTTCGCTACTTTGCTGACCCTGCTGACGACTCCGGCGATGCTCGCCCTGCCCGAGCGGCTCAAGGAGATGATTGGCCGATTCTGGGTTTCGCTGCACCGAGCCAAACCAGACCACTCCTGATACAGGCCAGCCAAGGCTCCTGTAAGGCGGCCTCTCCTCCGCAGGGTTGCCTGCATCCTCTTTTGTCTTTCGTGGCCAGAAAAGTATAATAATCTGCCAGTACTCGGTTTTGCCCGTGATAAGGACGGAGGTTACCTTGCTTCTTCGCGATTCCGTCGCTGGCTCGGGCACTCTGTCCGACTGTTACTCCTGCGTTCGGGACTACACAGTTGCCCTCTGTCAGCCATTGGCTACCGAAGACTATTCTCTTCAGCTGATGGACAATGTCAGCCCGCCCAAATGGCATCTGGCTCATACCAGCTGGTTTTTTGAAACCTTTATTCTGGTCGACTCGCCCGCTTACAAGCGTTACCACGAACTCTTTCAGGTGCTTTTCAATTCCTACTACGAAGGTGTCGGCAGGGTTTGGCCCCGGACTTTAAGAGGCAGCCTGTCACGGCCGACGATAGATCAAGTGATGGAATACCGTTCCTTCGTCGACCGTCACATGCTGGAACTACTTGCCTCAAAGCCTTCGGAACAGGTTTGCCAGCGAGTCATCCTCGGGCTTCATCACGAACAGCAGCATCAGGAGTTGTTGCTGACTGACATCAAGTACAACTTGAGCCAGAACCCCCTGAACCCCGCTTATCGAAACACTCCTTCTACAAAAAAAGCCTGTGCGTCTCCTTTGCAGTGGAGAGAATTTGAGGGTGGCTTGAAAGAAGTAGGCTGTGCTGTGTCGCCGTCTTTGGAGTATCGGGATTTTGTCTACGACAACGAAACGCCGCGTCATCGGGTTTATGTCGAGCCTTATCGAATAGCATCCAGACTGGTCACCAACGGAGAATACCTTGAATTTATCGCCGACGATGGCTATCAGCGGCCGGAGCTGTGGTTGTCTGATGGCTGGAGCAGAGTCCTTCAGGAGAATTGGCACTGGCCTCTTTATTGGCGTGAAAAGCAGGATGAGTGCCCGTTTCCGCAGGAAGCCGGCAGGCGGCGTTCAACTCCGCTTGATAATCCGGTGTCAGCCGACTTTCGAGAATATCATCTGGATGGCCTGAATGCGTTGGATCCAGACGCACCTGTCTGTCATGTCAGTTTTTATGAAGCAGATGCCTACGCCCGCTGGAAAAATCTGAGGTTGCCGTCTGAAAGCGAGTGGGAACTGGCTGCTTTGGAGTTGTCGGCCGAGTCGCCGAAAGAGACGCTTTCGTCAGGAAGTCCTGCCCTTCGGCCAACGACCGAAAATGGTACGTCTGATCATTTTTTTGGCGGCTTGTGGCAGTGGACATCCAGTAGCTACAGTCCCTACCCGGGATTTAGACCTTTTGCCGGCCAGCCGGCTGAGTACAACGGTAAATTTATGTGCTCCCAACAGGTTCTGCGTGGCAGTTCATTCGCCACCCCTCGCCTGCATTCCCGAACCACTTACCGCAACTTTTTTTACCCGCAGGATCGTTGGCAATTCACCGGCATTCGGCTGGCTGGGAATGCAGATGTCTGAACCCAGGGTGACTCTGTACGACCTGCAACCTCCCAAACCCGACATGCTGCAAGAGGTCGTCAGCGGCCTGTCTTCAAAGAAAAAGAAAATCGACCCCAAGTACCTGTATGATCAGAAGGGTTCTGAACTCTTCGATGCCATCACTCGGCAACCGGAATACTACCTGACTCGAACCGAAGAGAAGATCCTCACTCATTATGCCGACGAGATTCACTCGGTGATCGGAGAGGATGCTTTTCTGGTTGAATTCGGCAGTGGGTCTTCGGCCAAAAGCCGCATTCTTCTGACCAGCATTCGGCCCTGCGCCTATATGCCCATCGATATCTCCAAACAGTACTTGCAGGAGTCGGTCAACGGCCTGTCGAAAGACTATCCCTGGCTTGATATTCGAGCAACCTGTGCCGATTACAGCCAGGACTTTGAACTACCCTGGTCACCCGAAGGCGTCGATCCGGTCATATTTTTCTCGGGTTCCAGCATCGGTAACTTCAGTCCCTCGGATGCCATAGACTGCATGAAAAGAATAAACAGGCTGGCGGGTCGGGGCGGAGGATTGTTGATAGGCATTGACAGGGAAAAAGCAGAGGATGCCCTGCATGCCGCCTACAATGATGCCAATGGAGTTACTGCAACATTCAGCCTGAACGCCCTGCAACACATCAACCACAAGCTGGACAGCAATTTTTCTATCGAGGGTTTTGAGCACGAAGCCCGCTATAACAGCCCGAAAAGCCGCATTGAAATCTATCTGCGCAGCTTAAGAAACCAACAGGTTTGGGTGGGTGACCGGCAGTTTCACTTTGATCGAGACGAACGAATACTTCTCGAATATTCGCACAAATATACGCCTGAGAGCTTTCTGGAGATATCGAAAGAAGCCGGTTTTACGGACAAGGCTCACTGGACCGACAGCAATGAATATTTTTCGGTCTTTTTTTTGGCGGCAGACTGAGGAATTCCAACTCAAAAGTTGACCACTTTCCATTCCGGTAACAGAAGCATATCCTCTTGCAGCGGATCCTTGTTACGGGCACTTCTGGAAGGGATCAGATAGTAGGCCGGACCGATTTTTGGCACTACTTTAATGGCACGCAGTATGCCGTTCTGGCTATACTCATAGACTCGTTTTTCCTTGTCTTCGACAATCAGAATATCAGGCCCCCTGATTTGCACGGATCGTTGGTCCCTCGACTCAGCCTGAGACGGAAAAGAGACGGATAAAGCCAGCAACAGCAGGCATTTAAGGCCGATGCCTGTCATCGTTTCCAGCCCTGACACACGGGAAGCTATACTAACTCCCCGCCCGCTGTTCGCCATCGCCTTTTGAAGACCACGTTCGAGCCAGAAGAATGACTGCAAAACCACCGATTATCCTGATAGATGCCACAGGCTACCTGTTTCAGGCCTTTTATGCCTTGCCGCCATTGACCAACTCTGACGGCGAACCGACCGGTGCAATCTATGGTCTCCTCAAGACAATAGAAAAGCTGAAAAAAGACTACCCTGACAGCAAACATCTGGTGGTTTTCGATGCTCCGGGAGGCACCTTCAGAGACAAGCTTTACCCTGATTATAAGGCCAACAGACCTCCGATAGCCAATGAGCTTCGAGTTCAGATCACGCCGGCACAGGAACTGATCAAGGCTCTGGGTAATCCCTGCCTGATTATCAAGGGTGTCGAGGCTGATGATGTAATCGGTACGCTGGCCAGAGAAGCCGAGGAAAGCGGAATGGAGAGCATTATCTGCACCAGCGACAAAGACATGGCGCAGCTGGTCAGCGACAAGACTCGAATTCTTAACAGCAAAACCGACCAACTGATGGGTGCTGAAGAGATTCACGCCAAATACGGCGTTTATCCTGAGCAGATAGTCGATTGGCTGGCTCTGACCGGAGACAAGGTGGATAACATTCCGGGAGTGCCCGGTGTAGGGGCCAAAACGGCAGCCAAGTGGCTTTCTGAGTACCAAAACCTGAACGAGTTGATTGCCTGCAAGGAAAAAATCAAGGGCAAGGCGGGCGAAAATCTGCGGGCAGCAGTCGACTCGCTGGTTCTGTCCAGAAGGCTGGTCACCATTGAGCGGAATGTAGAGCTTCCAGCCTCTCTGGATAAACTCGAGACTCAACCACCCGACTCAAAGGCCCTCGAAGCCATGTATCGTCGCTTCGGCTTCCAGTACAGGCCCGCAAACAAAACTCCGGCCACCACCAACTGTTCGCTCATCGACAAGGCGGCCAGCTGGTCGGAATGTGTAAACAGGCTATTGGAACAGGGAAGCTTCGGCTGCCATCTGGTAACCGATTCAACTCACTATATGACAGCAAAAATGATCGGGCTTGCCCTGTCAGCCGACTCGGGAGAAGCCTGGTACCTTCCGTTTCGGCAGGACCTTCTGGACACGCAGGCAAGCCTGTCGTTTGAGGACATTCTGCCCGAACTTCGTCGGCTGCTGGGAACAGCAGAGGTCACTCTGGTCGGGTATGACCTCAAACGTACACTGAACATACTTGCATGCCATTCAGTCACCTGTTCGGTGGGCTTGTGGGACAACGCGCTGGCCTCCTACGTCCTGAAAAGTTCTGACTCGAAACGTGGATTTGCCGATATTTGCCGCCGCTGGTTGGGCGAAGAAGTACCGGAGACTGCCTTTGGTGCCAAAGGCAAACGCAAAACGGAGGCAGTGAGCCTGCAGGATATTGCCCGAAACTCGGCGCAGATAGCCGATTTCAATCTGCGCCTCTATCAAACACTCCGGCAGAAGCTGGAACAGAGTCAGGCACTTTACAGAATTTTCAGCGAGCTGGAGATGCCCTTGTTGCTCATTCTGGCCGCCATGGAACAGGCGGGTGTTCTGATTGACGGCCAGGCGTTGCAGACGCAGAGCCTGGGTCTGAAGGCGAGGCTCGACAAGATTCGATTGAGCGTGTGGAAAGAAGCGGGCGAAGAATTCAACCTTGATTCGCCGGTGCAACTGCGAAAAGTACTCTATGACAAAATGCAGCTGCCCGTACTAAGCAAAACGCCGAAGGGAGAAGCCTCCACCGCCGAATCCGTTTTGGCTGAGCTTGCGTTGACGCACGAGTTTCCGAAATGGATCATGGACTACAGAACGCTGGCCAAGCTGAAGTCAACCTACACTGACAGTTTACCCAGGCAAATCAACGGCAGGACCGGTCGCGTCCATACCATCTTTCACCAGGCCGAGACTTCAACGGGCCGCCTCTCCTCTTCCGATCCAAATCTACAGAACATTCCCACCAAGACCGCCGACGGCAAACTGGTTAAAAAAGCCTTCGTTGCTCCGGTGGGCAAAAAGCTGGTGGTGGCTGACTATTCGCAGATCGAACTCAGGATTATGGCGTATGTTTCTGCTGATGAAAGACTCATTGGTGCTTTTCAGAAGGGCCAGGATATTCACTCGGCAACCGCCGCCGAAATTCTCGGCCTGAGCCTGGAGCAGGTGACCGAGAATCACAGAAGACAAGCCAAATCGGTCAATTTCGGTTTGATCTACGGCATATCCTCTTTCGGATTGAGCCGTCAACTGGGTATTCCCGTTGTAGAAGCACGCAAGTACATTGATGTCTATTTCAAAAAATACCCCGGTGTCAAACGCTATATGGATGAAATCTGTGCGGCCGCCAGACAGCAGGGCCATGTTGAGACGGTCTTTGGCCGGCGGCTGGACACACCCTTGATAACATCGTCCAATCGGCCGCAACGGCAGGCTGCCGAAAGAGCCGCCATTAATGCCCCCATACAGGGAACTGCCGCC
>RKSB01000215.1 GCA_007571095.1 K189A clade bacterium
CTCAAGCGATCCACCCGGTTTCAGTGCGGGCCACACTATTGAAACCTGCTTGATCTCGCTCCGAGTGGGGTTTGCCGTGCCGCATCTGTTACCAGACGCGCGGTGCGCTCTTACCGCACCCTTTCACCCTTACCTGCTTATAACCAGGCGGTTTGCTTTCTGCTGCACTTTCCGTAAGCTCGCGCTTCCCAGGCGTTACCTGGCACCCTTGCCCTGCGGAGCCCGGACTTTCCTCTCTTCCGTTCGAGAACGAAACAGCGACTGCCCGGCCAACTCGCAATAAATCTAAGCGATAGCCGGTTCAAATGCCAGCGTCAGGGCATCAGTCGCCTTCCTCCTTCAGCCTGAGAAGACGTTGATACAGATCGGTTCTTTTGTGACCGGTCAGGCGAGCGGCTATCCTGCTGGCGGCAGCCGGACTCAACTCATCGGCCAAAACTCGAATCAGGTTTTCCTCGTCAATGCCTTGACCGAGTGTTTGCGGAGTGGCACCCGAAACAACCAGCACGATCTCTCCTCGGCTCATGTCGGCGTTGTTACGCACTTGCTCTGTCAGTTCATCAATGGTTCCCGAATAAGCCGTTTCGTGATACTTGGAAAGCTCCCGTAAAATAACCATTTCCCGTTTCGTACCCCAGGCTCGGGCCATGTCCGTGAGCGTTTTCAAAAGCCTGTGTGGTGCTTCAAAAAAGACCATGGTTCTCGCTTCTTCGGCAAGGCTTTGCAGATGACTCAGGCGGAGTTTTTCGCGAGCCGGCAGAAAGCCTTCAAACGCCACTCGATGAGTCGCCAGACCGGCCACCGATAAGGCTGCGGTCAACGCCGAAGGGCCCGGAACGGTAAAAACCGGCAGTTTTGCCTCACGGACCGAACGCACCAGACGGTAACCCGGGTCGCTGATGAGCGGAGTACCCGCACTACTGACCAGAGCGATACTCTGCCCGAGCAACAATCGGTCGAGCAGTGAGGTTGATCTTGCAACTTCATTACCCTGATAAAATGAGAGCATGGGTGTATGAATAGCATGCCTCTGAAGCAATTTTTGAGTGTGTCGAGTGTCCTCCGCTGCAATCAGGTCAACACTGCTGAGGATTTGTCCGGCTCGCGGCGACAAATCATCAAGGCTGCCGATCGGTGTGGCTACCACATAAAGCCCAAGTCGAAGAGGTTCCGTCATTGCTCGCCAGAGATAAAAATTCGCTGTGATATTATCATTCGGTCGTGTGTTCGCAGAAAAATCCCAGAAAAAATCTGATGCTGACAAAGATGCCTGTTCTCATGCTGCCTGTGTTGATAATCGGCGGGCTGACTCTTCTGCTCTCCGCCTGCACATCCGAACTTGCGACCAGACCAGACGACGGACAGCTTCCGTCTGACGGCAAAGTATCCGTCAAGCGAACACTCGTCAGTTATGACATGAAGCCTGCCTGGGCACTGTTTCGGAACAGGCAGACAACCGAGGCCACTGAAACAATTCTTGACCTTCGGGAAAAAGCCGACCTTGACCCTGTTTCTCAAGCCGAACTGGCTTTGTTGCAGGGGTTGTTGCTGGCAGAAAACCGCAAATTTGAAAGTGCCGGCAAGGAGCTTGCCAAAACTCTCTCGATCCTTGAGCGTCACGGTTATCAAAAGAACAGGCTGACAAAGGCTTTTACGCAAAACCTGACAGACCTCAAAATCAGGGTTTACTCGGCGACCAATCAGCTTGCCAAACTCACCGATACATGGATCGAAAGCCTTCATAGCGCACCTCATACCGACAGAAGGGCAATCGTCGAAAACATCTGGTCGAACATGCAGAAAATGCCGGCGAACACTTTGAGAGAGCAGATGGAAGAGCATGCTGAGCAGAATCCAAAAGGCTGGTATGAACTCGGGCTGACCAATCAGGAAGCCTTTATGGCTGATCGGCAATACCGAAACTATCAGGTATGGCGAAGCGACTGGCCGAATCATCCGGCCTTCGGCAATCCGCCCACTGAACTCCGGACTCTGCCCGAAGCACTGGAGAGTCTTCCTCGAAGAATCGCCGTCATGCTACCCCTGTCAGGCTCTCTGGCAAACGCTGGTCTGGCGGTCCAGCAGGGGATTCTGGCGGCCCACTTTCACAGCACAAGCAAAAGCGAAATATCCTTTTTTGACACAGGCGGCGAGCAGGTCGATATGAACAAGCTCTACAGGCAGGCAGTTCAGGAAGGTGCCGAACTGATTATAGGCCCGCTACAGAAAGCACTGCTGTTCGACATGCTGTCCATTGCGAACAGAAAGGTGAACATTCTTCTGCTGAACTACTTTCCTGAAGACGAAACAGCTGCGGCTGTTCCATCCAATCTCTATCAGTTCGGGCTGGCACCTGCCGATGAACTGACCCAGTTGACCCAACGGGCCAGGCGAGAAGCCGGCAAACGCACTCTCATCATCCACTCCACCACTCCCTGGGGTCGCAGCAACGCCGAGAAAATCGCCCAAAGATGGGAAGAGCTTGACGGAACAGTGGTTAAACGGATTGCTGTGGACAAGCCCCAAAGTGCCTTTGATGTGGTTGCCGGAATACTCGATGTCGATAACAGTATCAAGCGCAACAAAAGCCTGAGTAAACTCCTCGGAAAGCCCTTGGGTTTCAGCCCTCGAAGCCGGCAAGACCTTGATCTGATAATGCTGGTTGCCGAGCCCGGCATCGCCAACGCAGTCAAACCGGCACTCAACTACCATCTGGTGGAGCCGGTGCCAGTGTATGCAACCTCAAGATCCATTCCCGGCAACATCAACCTGATTTCCCAGTTCGACCTGAGCGGTATTCTCTATTGTGATTTGCCCTGGCGAATTCACAGCAACCCCTTTCGGCCCGCCCTGGAGGAGGTCAACCGAGAGGCGATCACTCTGTCCTACGGTCTCTTTGCCCTGGGAGTCGATGCCATCGAGATAGGCACTCGACTGGAGCAGTTCAAAAGAAACCCCGACATTCGTATTCAAGGCACCACAGGCCGAATCTCGCTGGATGACAGCCAAAGGTTTCAGCGCCAACTGGCCTGGGCAACCATCACCGAAGAGGGTGCTGTTCCCTTGTTGCCCCTGCCCGAAGAAGAAAATCCTCTTCGTTAAAAGCCAAAGCCGACAGGCCGAGCATCTCGCCGAGTGCTGGTTGAAAAAACAGGGGCTGTCGCCGTTGCAACGAAACTACGCTTGCCGGTACGGTGAAATTGACCTGATTATGACCCTGGCGAACTGGCTGGTTTTCGTGGAAGTAAAATTCCGCAGCAACAGTTTGCGTTTCGGCGGTGGCCTGGGTGCGATCACGAAAAGCAAGAAACGCAGGCTTGTGTTGACCGCCAGAGACTTCCTCTTTCGGCACCCTCGCACGAACTGCTTCTGCCGATTTGATGTGGTGATTGTCTCGGGGTCGCTGAAAAAACCCGAGTATCAATGGATTCAATCGGCTTTTGACGAAGACGGCTATTGACTTGGCCCATGACAATACTCGGGCGCGTTTCCTGTCCCTGCTCCG
>RKSB01000080.1 GCA_007571095.1 K189A clade bacterium
AGGCAAAAGATCCTAGACGGCGTTAAGGACTAACCTCATTCCCGTGTCTGGCTCCTCCCTTTTCATTCACTGTTCTGGCTGAGGGCTCTCTATTCCCGTTGCGGGCTGAAGGCTCTCTATTCCCCTTTCTGGCTGAGGGCTCTCTATTTCTATTTTTTGGCTGAAGGCTCTCTATTCCCTTTTTTGGCTGAGGGCTCTCTATTCCCCTTTCTGGCTGAGGGCTCTCTATTCCCCTTTCTGGCTGAGGGCTCTCTATTCCCTTTTTTGGCTGAGGGCTCTCTATTCCCTTTTCTGGCTGAGGGCTCTCTATTCCCTTTTCTGGCTGAGGGCTCTCTATTCCCTTTTCTGGCTGAGGGCTCTCTATTCCCTTTTTTGGCTGAGGGCTCCTGGTTCCAGAGGAATTCAAGAGGCGAAATTCGGATTCTTCCGCAGCCTGTTAATAAAACGTTTGTTCTTTTGTGATTTTTCCTGTAATATTTCCTGTTAAGTTGGGTTACACTCTTCTCAATCTTCCTTCAGAGTTCTTTTCCAAGGTTTTCGGTCTCATCTTCACAGGAGTTCAAGCTATGAAAAAATTTTCTTTCATCAAGTGCACCCTTTGCTCTCTGGGGTTCATATTGTCGGCTTCGCCTGTACTGGCGGCCGAACTGGAGGAAATAGTGGTCACCGCACAACGCAAGGCGGAAACCCTGCTTGATGTGCCTCTTGCCGTTTCTGCTCTCAGCCAGGAAGCCATTGAGGGCAGCGACACTCACGAACTGGGAGGCATCGCTGTACAGGTACCGGGGCTCACCTTCTCATCTTTTTCTCCCGGCCAGAACATCGTCGCCCTTCGAGGAGCAAGCTCCAACGACGATGGTGCCGGTACCGACGGATCGGTAGCCATCTTTGTCGATGATGTTTACCTCGGCAGAATCTCCAACATCAACCCCGAACTTTTTGACCTCGAGCGCATCGAGGTGTTGCGGGGTCCTCAGGGTACTCTCTACGGCAAAAACACCATTGGCGGTGCCATCAACATAGTATCCACTCGACCCGACCTGGAGAAGTTCTCCGGCAAGGTCAAGCTGAACCTCGGCAACTACTCGAGAGTGGATGCCGCCGCGCTGGTCACCGGACCTCTGGCGAACAACCTGGCATTCAAGGTCTCAGCCAGCGTTCGAACACGTGACGGCTGGGTCCGCAACCGGGCACTGAGCAAGCATCAGAAGGACGACAACGCACGTGGACTGAAAGGACAACTTCTCTACAGTGATGATGTCTTCGAAGCCCTGGTCAGCTTCGACTACAACGACCTCGACATAGAGGACATGGGCCGAGTGCCTTTAAGAGCCAACTACGAAGGCATAGGCCCGGGTGGCCCCAATCCGGCTCTTTTTCGATCCGGCTACGAGCTGCTTTGCGGTGATGTGTCAGGCATCAACTGTGTCGCCGGCGGGTTTGACGGTTACGCCAAACGCGAAGCCTGGGGTCTCAGCGGCAGGCTCTCCTGGACTCTGAGCGACACATTGGAGTTCCTCTCCATCACCGCTTACCGGGACTTTGAAGCCGACTGGAACATGGACTCCACCGGCCACGATGCCGGTAATTCGGCCAGTTCGCCGCCTTTCATTATCAACGATGACATATTCGATACCACCGAGCAGTTCTCGCAGGAGTTTCGACTGATCGGCAGTCCGGCCGATCGAGTCGACTATGTGGTCGGGCTCTGGTACCTGAGCGAAGAAACCGACCGTACCGAGTGCTTTGACCTGGATGGCACCGGACCTGCTGCTGGCGGTACGCTTTCACGGGTTACAGGCACCGAGTGCACGCCGCTGGCTTCCAACTGGGATGGTTCTGAAGGCTACCGGCAGGTCAATGAGACCACCAGCTATGCCCTGTTCGGTCAGATCGACATACGGCTGACACCTCGCATCAAGCTGACGCTGGGCGGCCGCTATTCCTCTGAGGAAAAGAAGATTGAGAGCAGTGCCTTTACCAACGAAGTCCTGGCAGCAAACCCGTTGGCACCTCGACCAACCTGGTCGGGCCTGGGAATCATCGCCCAAAACCTTGATCCTCTGTCTCTCAGCGAAAGCTGGAGTGCCTTTACGCCTCGAGTATCCCTGTCGTTTGAACTCTCCGATGATGCCACTCTCTATCTGACCTATTCCGAAGGCTTCAAGAGTGGCGGCTTTGGTGCAGCACCGACGACTGAAGCAGATGCCCGAAAGGTACTGGATCAGGAGGAAGCCACCAACTATGAAGTGGGCTTCAAGGGCCTGTTTGGCGGTGTCTTTCGACTGGGGGCAGCGGCCTTCCTCGTCGAATATGATGGTCTGCAGTATCAGAACTTCGGCAGCCCAAACAATGACCCGACAGCCTTTGGTCGCTTCCTGACCTTCAACGCCGGTGACGGTGAGGTGATGGGTATAGAAGTTGAAGCCACGCTGGCTGTTGATGAAAGGCTCACGCTGGGCGGTTTTCTAAGCTGGCAGAACAGCGAATTTGGGACAACCAATATCGAAAACGCTGCCGCCGACACCAACCAGGACGGCAACGACCTGTTGCGCACACCTGAACTCAAGTACGGCTTTAACGCAGACTATTCAATTCCGTTGCCCGGTGGCTCGTCGCTGACACTCGCCGGCAGTTACAGCTTCACCGACGACCAGAGGGCGGACCTGCCCTCTTACGCCATACAACCCGCCTTTGAGTTGGTTGATCTTCGGTTGACCTGGACGACTCCGGCGGAAAATTTTGCGATCACCGGCTGGATGAAGAATGCTCTGGATGAAGAATACATCGGTCACATCTACACCATAGCCGGCGGCAGTGTGACGGCCATCTATGGCGACCCCTTCATGTACGGCGTCAGTGCTACCTTCAGCTGGTAAAAGCACTCAGAAATCTCCGTCTGCCCGTTGAAAGTGCCTGCGGCAGGCGGTTCTGGATTGCCTGCCGAGGAGAGTCGAATCGCCTTATTCGAAGGTTCCTGCTTCTTTCGCTCGCTTGGGCTGCTTTCAGCCCTGTTCCTCTTCGGCTGTGCTCTCGAAGAGCCTGTTGAATTCGAGGTGTTTCGGGACGAGTTTGGTACGCCTCATGTCTTTGCCGACAGCAACTATGGTGTCTTTTACGGCTATGGCTATGTGGTTGCCGAAGACCGTCTCTACCAGATGGAGATGCTCAAACGCACGGTAACCGGCAGAGTAGCGGAAGTACTGGGCGATGAATTCGCCTCACTCGATGTCCATATTCGAACAGGCTATGATCTGCCTTCGGTTCGCCGCCAGATTCGGGCCCTGTCAGAAAGCGACCTTGAGTTGTTACAGGCTTATGCCGATGGCATGAATTTTCGTATCGACCAGGTTCTGGCGAATTCGAAACAACTGCTTCCGCTGGAGTTTGATCAGAACGACTTTCTTCCGCAACACTGGACGACTTTCGATGTCGCCATGACCTTTGTCGGTGCCATCGCCCATCGCTATTCGGACTTCAATTCCGAACTCGACAACCTGAAATTGCTGCAGTCACTGGTGAAATCCAGAGGAGAGCAGGAGGGCAAAAAAGCCTTTTTGGCCTCAAAATGGCTGCTTGAACCTTCATCCCCCGCCACGGTGGAGGACTCTCCGAATACCGAACAAGCGAGTCCGCCGGCATCTCTGCCTGAATATATTCGAGGGTTGCCGAAAATCTCTCTCGGCACTACTCGAGTCCTGCTGGATGAATCGGGTCGGTATGCAGCCATCACCGACACACCGGAAACCGCCGAGTTGTACAGCCGGGCGCGAGCAAAAAACGGTTTTGCGAGCAGCCCCGAATTTGCATTCGCCAGTAACCTGTGGGCAGTCAACCAGGGAGTGGCGGATGCGCAAGCCATATTCATCAACGGGCCACAGTTTGGCTTCAGCAAACCCTCGTATGTCTATGGTATTGGCCTGCATGGTGGAGATTTCAAGGTTGTCGGCAACACCCTGCTCGGCCTGCCGGCCCTGCTTTTTGCCCACAATGGTCGAATGGCCTGGGGAAGTACGGCGGGTCTCAGCGATCTGGTGGATGTCTATATAGAGCAGCTTAATCCGAATAACCCGGAGGAATATCTCCATAACGACAGCTATGTCGGTTTCACTGCCTGGACTGAAACCATTCGAGTCAGGAACTCGCCCGACATGCAGGTCAAGGCTCGCCGGTCGATACACGGCATGGTGACGCTTCACGACAAGGAGCGAAATCTGGCCTATACCCGAGCAAGAGCCTGGGAGGGGCGAGAACTGGCCACGCTGATGGCCTGGGTGCATCTGGCGCGTGAAGACAGTATGCAGGGCTTTCGGCAACGAATAGGCGATATAGCCACCAACATCAATTTTTACTACATGGATACCAATGGTCAATTGGGCTATGTTCACGCCGGACGCTACCCGATGAGAGCAGATGGTCACGATCCTCGGCTGCCGGTACCCGGTACCGGTGCATGGGACTGGACCGGCTTTCGGCCCTACAGCGACAATCCCCATGTCCACAATCCGGCTTCCGGCTATCTGGTCAACTGGAATAATCGGCCTCGTGATGACTGGATTTCGAGCGATCTGTGGGCAGTCAACTGGGGGCGTGGCGACAGAGTGCAGCTTTTGCTCGACGAATTGGCGCAAACACCAGTCAAAAATCTGCAAACCCTGTGGTCGATCAACAAGGCGGTCAGCCTGCAGGATGTCTCCGCGCCTTTTCTGCTGCCCTATCTCGAAGAAGCACTACAGAATGTTCAGCTACAACCGATAGAAGAAAGAGCGGCGGCGGCATTGCTCGAATGGGACAGGCAGTGGAGGGCAAATGAGCAAAATCTTTATGGTGACGGTGCCACCCTGATGGAGACATGGCTGAACGAAATTTTAAGGCTGACCTTCGGCGACGATATGGACGAGAAAGCCTATGCCTTCTACTCACCCACCAACACGCCCGTCCACGAACTGGGAGCCTCGATGAACCTGGGGCCGGGTGTCAAGATCATGATCCGAAACATGGATTACCTGAGCCGAGGACAAGTCCCTGAGTATGATTTTTTCAACGGTGAAGGTTACCGAAGCCTGCTTGTTCAGGGGTTTCGAAATGCCGTGGAAAGGCTTCAGACAGAACAGGGAAAGACCGTCTCTCTCTGGACGCTGCCCGCCTTCCCCATGCAATGGAAGCCGTATAATTTTCGAGGTGTTCCTCAGGCCAGCGAAAGCATGCCGGTCGAGCACCCCTTCTATATGAACAGAGGCAGCGAAAATAACATTTTTGTGGCCCTCGGGAACAGCTTTATCGGTTATGATGTTATTCCACCGGGTCAGAGTGGCCATAGTCGAAATTCAGGCGAAGCATTGGTTCACACGTTTGACCAACTGAAACTGTACACAAACTATAAGTACAAGACCATACCCTTCACTCGAGAACAGGTTGAGGGAGTGGGCTTGCGGCACGTGACCGTTAAGGGAAAGCGAAAAAGCAGCCAGTAGCAAGCCTCCAAACCAGACCAATAACGGACAGTATTTTCTCTTCTTAATCAGAGGTTAAATCGTATGATTTTGAGTAAAAATTCTAATTCTGTGCAGCAGGTATCCAGGCCGATCAACAAGGACTTCAGCTACGAAGAATATCCCTTCTACTGGATTGCCCGAGCGATCAATCTCTACACCGAACAGATGAAAAAAATACTGAATAAATCCAAAATAACCGTCACCGGATGGCGTATTGGCCTGGCTCTTCGGCAACACAAGGTACTCAGTATTTCAGAGCTTTCCGAAATCTGTTCCTTCAATTCCTCACGAGTGACCAAAACCGTCTATGCGATGCAGGAAAGGAACCTTCTTCGGGTCAAGCAGAGCACAAGCGATGGTCGAGTTTCCGAAGTCAGTATTACGCCGGAAGGGAACGCCCTGATAGGCCAGCTAATCCAGAATACTCGCAGGACTGTCGATCTGGCTCTGGACGGCCTGACCGACAGCGAACTACTGGGTGTTCACAAGGTGATGGCCAAAGTGTGCGACAATCTGGTGCACCGCTGAACAAGCGACAAGGCTCAAGCTCTGGGCTATCCTGACTGATCGTTTATAAGAAATGTACTGGCCAGAGGGTTGTAAAATCCGGCATCTTCATCCTGACTTCGACGGTTCAGGGCTTTCGGGCTATCCCTCCGTATTCCATCAACAGTTCGAAGGCTGTTCTGCTCGCATTCTGAAGGTCGTTTTGTATAGTAGTCCTGTAGGCTAGGCCGAGCGAATAACGGACAGTATTTTTCTTCTTGATTAAAGGTCAAATCACATGGTTTTGAGTAAAAAATCCAATCCTGTACAACAGGTATCCAAACCGACAAGCAAGGACTTCAGCTACGAAGAATATCCTTTCTACTGGATTGCCCGAGCGATCAATCTCTACACAGAACAGATGAAAAAAATACTGAATAAATCCAGAATAACCGTCACCGGATGGCGTATTGGCCTGATACTCAGGCAACACGAGGCACTCAGTGTTTCGGAGCTTTCCGAAATCTGCTCTTTCAGTTCCTCGCGAGTGACCAAAACCGTCTATGCGATGCAGGAAAGGAGCCTTCTTAGAATCAAGCAGAGCACAAGCGATGGTCGAGTTTCCGAAGTCAGCATTACGCCGGAAGGGAATGCCCTGATAGGCCAACTGATCCAGAATACTCGCAAGACTGTCGATCTGGCTCTGGACGGCCTGACCGACAGCGAACTACTGGGTGTTCAAAAGGTGATGGCCAAAGTGTGTGACAACCTCGCACACCGCTGAACAGGCAATAAGATTCGGTTGGCCTGATGCACAGGAACAAAGGCTTGAGTTGATCTGGCTCTGGACGGCCGACCGACAGCGAACGACTCAAAAAGAGAATGGCCGATTTCGTGCATCGCCAGGCAAGCGATAAAGTTCAGTGAGCCTGGTTCGCCCTGGCCTTAAATCCCTGGACTCCGGGCTATCCCGAGTGTTCGTTCAGGAATGCAATGGCCAGAGGGTTGTAAAGCTCGGCGTGTTCATGTTGCGGCCAGTGGCCACAGCGGTCAAAGAGTTCCAACCTTGAGCCCTGAATATTCTCGTGCATCTTTTGTGCTTCGGGAACATCACCGAAGGGGTTGTCTCTGCCCCACACAATCAGGGTGGGTGCGTGAATACGAGCCAGATCCTCAGGCTGAAGAATATTTCTCTGCCGGATTTCCATTTCCTGCAAACACAGCAGGTTGTGGATATTGGCGACAAAGGCCGGCTGATGGTAAATGGCATGCCGAATCTCGACCAGTTCCTCGCTGACATCTTTTTCGCCGTCATACATGAGCAAATGAAGACGTTGACGTGTCAAATCCATATCTTCCTCGGTCACCGCCCGAGTCGTGCTCTTCTTGATTCTGGCCATAATCTCAGGATTGGCCTTGGTGCCACCGGCGGCTATCAGTTGCAGTGATTTAAGCCGGTCAGGATGATGAATGGCCACCCAGGCCGATGTCCAGCCACCCAAAGACTCACCTGCCAGATGGGCCTTGTCTATGCCCTGTGCATCCATGTAGCGAAGCAGATGTTCACCGTACTTTGGAATCTCATAGTGAAAATCAGGTTTGTCTGTATAGCCGTGACCCAGTGCGTCAATCGCATGACATTTGTAGCCCGCCCGAACATGGGGTACAAAATTGCGACTGAAGGCCTCCAGATGACCGCTGGTACCGTGCAGAAACAGAACATCCTCGCCGTCGCCGGCGATCAGGGCACGCGTCGACACATCTCCGGCGGGTACAAAATCCAGTCGAAAAGCTATTCCCGTTAAATCAGTCCAGATAGACAAAGCAAAACCTCCTTTATTGCGAGTTATTCGATCAGCGCGACGGCCATACCCGTCAGCCATTGTGCTACAGGTGCATAGCACAGGACTCGGCCTGGCCTGTGTTGAGTGGCGGCGGCCAGAGTCAGCCAGGCTCGAATTTCGTTGGCACCGTTACCGGCGGTGGCGACCAGTGAAAGCTCATTGACTCGATCAGGCAGACTGCCAAGGCTGCCTGATTCGATATCCTGCAAAATCATCCGGTCGAATTCCTCGTTGATGCGAGCAGGTGCGTTGACCACAATCTCTCGCCTCCTCTTCTCGTACACAGACCATCGGTCGCGACCATGCCGCCATGAATCGACCAGAAAACGATCGTCTTCAGATTTCGGCGAACGCCAGTCTGGAAAAGGCAGGCTGTGAGACAGGCCGCCGGTGGCTATCACGGCAACTCTCAGTTGGCTTGGCAGCGAGTCGATGGCACGACCCAATGCCTCGCCCAGTGCGAGACATCGCGCAAGACTCGGCAAGGGTGGAGCAAAGCAATTGATCACCAGAGGGACGATGGGAATTTTGCCTTCGCCGACGATCCACTGAATGGCGTGGCTGATACCATGGTCAACCGCCAACTGAGTCGAAAAGGCCAGATCAAAATTCTGGCTGACCAGCGAACTGCACAGGGCCAGTGCCGTCACTTCGTCGGTTGGCTGCTGTCCTGACGGCGTGCCGTGCTCGCCGGCGGATTTGACTTCCCCCACACCCATGGAAAAGGCCGGCATCATGTCCAGCCAGTAGCCTCGGAAATGATTGGAACCAAGTATGATGACGACATCCGGTGAAGCCTCCGTCAGCACTCTTCCTGCTTCAACCAGTGCGTCCCTGAAGCAATGCGCCTCCTTCAGGTGATCGACCTTGTCCCATTGAGTGTTCATCAGGGTGGTGTGTGAAGCACCGATGCCGAGGACAATTTTTGCCATAAGAACTAGTCCGGCTGATTGTTGCAGACGCTCACAGCCAGATGAACCAGCAGTTCGGTCAGGCGACGAAGATCGGAAATGGCCACGGCGTTCATGCCCAGTGAAAAGTCAATGCCCGGAATGCTCGCTTTGGGCAGGCCGACCCGAGCGGTTGGAATGCCGTGAGCACGTAGAATATTGGCATCGGTGGCACCTGACAGACCCGCCACAGGCGTATGCCGCTGGCCGGTGATGGCCTCCCAGGATTGAATGGCCCGCTGAATAATCGAGTGCTCGAAAGGTGTCGTGGTACCCGCAATGGCCTCGATACGTTTATAGCTGGCCTGAATACCCAACCGATCAGACATCTCCTTCAGTACACTCGAAAAAGTCTCTTCAGCCGCCGAAGGAGAGGTTCGAGGGCTTAGCCTCAGGTCCAGCCGAAAACGACACATGGCCGGTGTGAAGGCCGGCATGCGCTCCCATCCCGACTCAATAAAAGACACAACTCCCTGAGGGGCCACCAGCCCCGAACGATTTTGTTCAGACCAGTGTGCAAACCAGTCCTCGAGGGCAAGAATGAGCCGACTCGCATCGGCGATGGCACTGCGATAGGGCAAAAGATGGCGGCTGCCAACATAGGAGTGGCTGCCCTCTACCTCGACTTCAAACCAGATCAGGCCAACCTCTTCCCAGGAGACAGACCAGCCGGACTTGGCAATAACCGCACAATCGGGCCGAGGAGAATGCCTCAACAGGTAATCACAACCGACGCCGTGGCCGGAATTCGGGCGAGTACCCGAACGAGCCTCGGTTGGCATGCCGCCGGCACCAAAACTCAGCCGAAGACTGCCCTGTAAGGGGACTCCGGCTGCCTTCAACACTCGTCCAGCCTCCAGAATACAAGCAACATGGCCCTTTGGATTGTGGGCACCCAGACCGAATACATGGGCATCCTGAGAGTAAGACTGCGCGATCATGTCGTCTCTAAGCCGTCGTCCAATCCAGGGAAGATCCTCTTTTGGACAGGAGGATGTGACTGTGTCTATCGGTGCATACAACAGCAGTTCCGTTCCCTGGCTGCAGCCGGCTATTTGGCCT
>RKSB01000216.1 GCA_007571095.1 K189A clade bacterium
CAGGGTATCGAGTCGGCTCCTGAAGCCTTTATGGGCCTCTTCTCCGGCCAGAATCTGGGCAAGATGGTGGTTGATCTGGCCTGATTTTCGCTCCTTACAAGGCACTATTCGTGTTGGCTGTTTGAGGAGTGTAAATCGGTCGCCGAAGGCGCGTAAGTTGCATGGATTCGGTGGTCGGCATGAGCCCGACCTTGAGGGGTGCTTCATTGTGACTAATTTTGAGCATCTGAGGGCCGATTTTCTGCGCGATATGGGTACCTGGATCGAATCCGGTCGAGTGCGAGCCTTCAGCCAGAAGGAAATAAAAAATAGAGCCCTCAGCTAAAGAGCCCTCAGCTAAAAGGAGCCCTTAGCTAAAGAAAATAGAAAATAGGAGCCCTCAGCTAAGGAGCCCTCAGCCAAGGAGCCCTCAGCTAAAAAGGGAATAGAAAATAGGAGCCCTCAGCTAAAAAGGGAATAGGAGCCCTCAGCCAGAAGGAATAAAGATAGAGATTTTCGCTCTTTACAGGTTTCGTTTTGGCTGTTTGAGGAGTGCGAATCGGCCGCCGAAGGAACGTAGGCCGCATAAAAGACGGCTCGATCAGTTCTGTGTTCGCCGCAAGTGTTTGGGTATCAGCAGTATTTCTATTAACTCAAAAACGAGTTCGGTGATGATTGCCAGCAGGGCGGAAGGCAGGGCACCCTGCAGAATAAGCACAGGGTCGTTGAGGGCAAGGCCGGTGACTATGGGTTCGCCCAGACCGCCGGCTCCTATAAAAGCTGCCAGAGTGGCAGTGCCTATGCTGATCACGGCGGCGGTCCGTACACCGGCGAGAATGGACGGCAGTGCCAGCGGTACGACCACATGCCTCAGCCTTTGGTAGCTACTCATTCCCATGCCTTTGGCCAGCCGAATCAGGTTGGCATCAACGGTCGTCAGGCCGACGATTGTGTTGCGCAGAATGGGTAATAACGAATAAAGAAACAGCGCGCTTACCGCCGGCACAAAACCTATACCCAGAAAGGGTATAAAAAGTGCCAGCATGGCGATTGAGGGTATGGTCTGCAGAAGACCGGCGATATAGACCGCCAGTGCAGACAGCTTCTGCTTGTTGTGAATGTAGATTGCCAGAGGGATACCCAGCAGGCATGCCAGTAGCAGGGCAAGCCCGCTTAACTCCAGATGGCGGACAAACAGCGGCCAGGTTTCGTCTGTCAACATCTCAAACTCAGACAGCCTGCTGCCCATGGCGGGAAATGTTGCCAGCCCGAGCCGTTCCTTTGCCACTTGCTCAAAGCTGAGCCTGTCAAGGGTCACCCGAGCGTTCATCGCCTGCATGCCTGCCTCGTCGATTGCACCGGCAAGGCTCGCCAGTGCTTCCGCCAGGATGGCCTGGTTTTCCGATCGCACGAGAGGCACCGCCAGATAGTCTGGAAAAAACGCCCGGTCGTCTTTCAGAAGATGCAGGTCGTAGCGCAGTATTTCGCCATCGGTAGAGTAGGCATCGGTCATTTCGATCTGCCCCTGAGCCAGTGCCTGATAGGCCAGACCATGTTCGATGCCAACGGGACTGATGGCAAGTCTGTAAAAGTCTGCGAGTGCGTTCCAGCCATCCGGTCTTTGCAGAAATTCGTGACTGAAAGCCGCCTTTATATCCTTGTGTAAGCCCAGGTCAGAGATGGTTCTGATATTCCTCTGCTCGGCCAGTTTTTTGTCCAGTGCCAATACATAGGTATTGTTGAATCCCAGTGAAGGCAGCATGGCCAACTCTCTTTGCTTCAGACCTTCTCGAAGCTGTTCGAGGGAGAGGTGTTCGGCCGATTTCAATATCACCTGACTGATAGTTCCTGTGTATTCGATATAGATGTCTATCTCTCCATTGGCCAGGGCTTCGTAACAAATCAGGGTGCCGCCCAGGCCAAATTTGCGCTCGACTTCGTAGCCTTGAGCAAGCAGGATTTGTGCGACAAGTTCGGAGAGAATGTAGGACTCGTTGAAGTTTTTGCTACCGATGACAAACTTTTCTGCTGCTCCGCTCTGGGCCGAAAGACTCCAACTCAATACAAGGAGTAAAAGCCCTGCCAGGCGGCTTCTGTGTCTTTTTCGCACTGCCTTCAAACGAATAATCGGGCGACATAGTCGTTGGCGGGGTGGCGGCGAATGACGCTCACCTCCCCCTGCTGGACTATTTCTCCCTCCTTCAGAACGATAATCTGATCTGCCAGCCGTTCCGCTTCCGCCAGATTGTGAGTGACTATAACGACTGATTTTGGCTCAATTTCCATCAAGGCTTCGAAGCGGTCATATATTTCGCTTCGTGTAATCGGATCGACGGCGGAAAAGGGTTCATCCAGAAGGAGCATTTCCGGATTCAGCATAAAGGCCCTGCCCAGACTGATACGTTGCTGTTGCCCGCCGGACAGTTGGTGGGGATAGTGCTCGCCCAAAGCAGAGTCAAGCCCCAGCACTGACATCAACTTGTCAAAACGCTCTCTTGTCTTGTCTGGAGGCCAGCCTGTCAGCTTTGCCATAAGCGTGAGGTTGTCAAAAGCCGACAGGTGTGGCATCAGGGCTGAGCTTTGCACTGCGAAGCCGATACGTCGCCGAAAAAGATCGGCATTTGCCGGCGGAAACGGCAGTCCGAGTACGGTCAGTCTGCCGGCATTCGGCCTGACCAGGCCGTTCATCGTGTAAAGCAGGGTCGATTTACCGCTGCCGCTTTCGCCTACCAGAGCCGTGATCTGCCCGGCTGCAATCTGGCAGTTCAGGTGTTTCAGTATGACTCGGTTGCCGAGTTTGACGCCCAGATCGACCATTTCTGCTGCCAGTGTCACTTGACTTGCTCCTCCGCCAGCACTTTCCGTGCACAGAGGGCAAAGAGGTCGTAATCCTGTTCGGTGAACAGAACCATCGTAACCTTGCGGGGCAATTCGGTGTCCGCCAAAGCGTTACAGATAGCCAGAGTGGCGACTTCCGCTGCTTGTGCCGGCGGATAACCGAAAACGCCTGTCGATATCGCAGGGAAGGCGATATGGAACAACCCCAGTGTGGCGGCACATTGAATGCTGTTGCTGTAGGCTGCTGTGAGCAGTTCGGCTTCGTTGGAACCGCCGCCCTGCCAGACCGGCCCCACCGTATGAATCACATAATTCGCCGGCAATTGGCCGGCTGTGGTGACAACCGCTTCGCCGACGGGCAGACCGTCGGGATATTTGGTTTTTCTCAGATGCCGACACTCTGACAGGATTTTCGGGCCGCCTCGACGATGAATCGCGCCGTCAACGCCACCTCCGCCCAGCAAGGAGGGATTGGCCGCATTGACGATGGCATCTGCTTTCAAGGCGACGATATCGCCCTTCACCACCGCCAGTCGATTTTCGTAGAATTGAATGGCCATCCTGCGAAGGGTAGCACACAGTGCCCGAGTATTCGGCCAGGCACTTGCCGGAAAACGAGCGGCTCTCAAGCCTCC
>RKSB01000184.1 GCA_007571095.1 K189A clade bacterium
GTGCTCGAGCAGGATCACGAAAAGCAAAAAACGCAAGGCTTTCTGGCCGCCAGAGACTTTCTCTTTCGGCACCCTCGCACGAACTGCTTCTGCCGATTTATGGAGTGATTGTCTCGGGGTCGCAGAAAAAACCCGAGTATCAATGGATTCGGGCGGCTTTTGACGAAGACGGCTATTGGCTAGCCCAGCTTGACAAAACCCGGGCGCATTTCCTGCTCCTGCTCCGAAAGGCTTTCTCTGAATTCCCTGTGTTCGAGCATTCGCAAAAGATAGTCCCGAATTGCCCGTTGGCAGGATTCGGGCAACTTTATGCCAAGCAGGGGAAGCCGCCATACAAAAGGAAAAAGGCAGCAGTCCATCAGCGTCAGGCTGTCCTGTTGAAAGAATTTCTTTTCAGCAAAAGCACCCTCGGTGTGCGACAACTCGGCGACCAGTCCATTGCGAATGGAGGTCGACTCCGAAGAGGACGCATTGCCTGCAAGCAACTGCTGGGCCGGCTCGCACCAGAGTCGTTCCATGTCGTGCATCATGATCCGGATTTCCGCCCTCTGATCAGGGTACAGAGGCAACAGAGGCGGGTAGGGAAAACGTTCATCCAGGTAGGCCAGAATCACGGCTGGCTGAAAAACACCGAAGTCACGGTCCTTCAGGGCTGGCAGAGTCCCATAGGGGTTTATCTCGGCAACTTCTTCACACAGGGCTTCGTCTGAACTGACATCGACGATATCAGCCTCCACGCCCTTCACCGCCAGAACAATCCTCACGCGATGACAATACTGATCCTTGCCATCGGAATAGAGCACAACCGAAGATTGTCTCGATGCTACAACAGCCACAAGACTCCTCTAAAACCGGAAACGGAGGCTTGCCCGAACATGAAAATCGGCATACGGGTTCAATGTATATGCCGCCAGTATTCTCGGTTCAAGAGCCATGCGAAAACAAAAAATATCGCCAGATAGAGCAGGACAAAGACTCCGATCCTTTCTCGTTGCTTGCGGCTGGGGTCGGCGACATAGCTCAGGAAGTTCACCAGGTCGGTGACCGTCCGGTCATATTCTTCCGCACTCTGGCGCCCTGTTCCCTCTTCCAGATTCAAAAACCCGCACTGGGTTTCAGTGAGCGTCCTGCCGGGTACCAGAGGGTCCCTGGCTTCGCCTCCGTTGGCGGCTATTCGAGGCACCTGCCGGCAGCCTTCCTTAAGTACACCCTGCAACTCGAGCAGGGCATGCGGCATGCCGACATTTGGAAAAACCCGATTGTTTACTCCAAAAGGCCGGCTGTCGTCCAGATAAAAGGATTTGAGGTAGCTGTAAACCCAGTCCTCAGAACGCACTCGGGTTACCATGGTCAAATCCGGTGGCGGTGTACCGAACCAGTTTTTGGCCAGTTCCGGATCCATGGTACTGCGGATGTGGTCACCGATTTTGGCACCGGTGAGAATCAGGTGGTCGGAGAAGAGCTTTTCCGGAACACCCAGATCATCGGCGGTTCGTTTGTATCTCTGGTACTGCAGGGAATGGCAACCCAGACAATAATTCATATAAGTCTGGGCACCTCGTTGCAACGACGGCAGGTCATGCAGGTCGCCGTGAAATTTTTCCAGTTCCACTGTCGCATCGGCGGCGTACAGGGCAGGCACAAAAGCAATCGAAAAAAACAGCCGACTGAGGAGACGAAGCCCACTCACACTCTGACCCTTTCCGGCACCGGCCTGGTCTGGTCAATACGGCTGTACCAGGGCATCAGCATAAAGAAGGCAAAGTACATCAGGGTAAAAAACTGTGCCATCAGGGTTCGCAACTCAGAAGGCGGAACTGTACCGAGCCACGAAAGCATCACAAAGCTGACCACAAAAATGGCCAGCATGGCTTTGGTGTAAACGCCCTTGTAGCGAATGGAGCGTACTTTGCTGCGATCAAGCCAGGGCAACGCCGCCGGCATCAGGACTCCGCCGAACATGACCACGAAGCCCCAGAACTTGGCATCCAGACCCAGAAAAGGATAGGTCGCCGCTCTCAACATGGCGTAGAAAGGGGCGTAATACCAGACCGGTGCGATGTGCTCGGGTGTTTTCAGCGGATTGGCGATTTCAAAATTGGGTAGTTCGAGAAAATACCCGCCCATTTCCGGTGCAAAAAAGACCACCGCACAAAAGACAAACAAAAAGGCGGCAATCCCCATGATGTCATGCACCGTGTAATAAGGGTGAAAGGGAACGCCGTCCAGAGGCACGCCCTCCTTGTCCTTGTGCTTCTTGATGTCAACTCCGTCCGGGTTGTTGGAGCCTACGTGATGCAGTGCCACCATGTGCAGAAACACCAGCCCAATCAAAACCAGTGGCAGAACGATCACATGCAGGGCAAACAGGCGGTTTCGGGTAATGTCAGAGATCACATAGTCGCCCCGCACCCATTCGGCCAGATCATTGCCGACAAGAGGAATGGCACCAAACAGGGAAATAATGACCTGAGCAGCCCAATAGGAGAGGTTACCCCAGGGCAAAAGATAGCCGCAGAAGCCTTCGGCGATCAGGACGACAAAAATACCCATGCCGACCAGCCAGACGAGTTCTCTCGGCTTCTGGTAGGAGCCGTACAGCAGTGCCCTGAACATGTGCAGATAGACCACGATGAAGAAGAAGGAGGCACCGGTGGAATGCAGGTAACGAATAAGCCAGCCGAATTCGACATCACGCATAATGTATTCGACTGAGGCGAAAGCCGTCTCACCGTATGGGCTGTAGCTCATGGTAAGCCAGATACCGGTGACCAGTTGCAGAGCCAGCACCACGAAGGAGAAAACGCCGAAAAAATACCAGAAATTAAAGTTTTTGGGTGCGTAGTACCGAGACATGTGGTACTCAAAGGTCTGCGTCAAGGGCATCCTTTGATCAAGCCAGTCGATAATGCGCTTGAAGGGTGATGAAGTCTGCATCAGGCAACCTCTGAGTCCAGACCGACCACCAGAACCTCGTTCGACTCAAAGAAATAGGGAGGGACTTCCAGGTTGGTCGGTGCGGGTACCAGCCTGTACACTCGACCCGACAGGTCGAACCGAGAGCCGTGGCAGGGACAGAAAAAACCACCCTGCCAATTGGCATCAAAAGATTCGGGCTGAATTTTTCCGTAGTATTTGGGCGAACAGCCAAGATGTGTGCAGAGCCCGATCAGAACGATGATGTCCGGCCTGTCCTCTCTTGCCCGAAAGGCATTTTGGGCATAGGCAGGCTGCTGCTCCACTCGACTCTCGGGATCAGCCAGTTCGCCCTCGATCTCCGAAAGCCTGGCCAGCATCTCTTCGGTGCGTCTGACCACAAAGATCGGCTTGCCTCGCACAACTCAATTGGGCCCCACCACCCCCCCCGTTTCCACTTGCTGACCTCAAGCCGGAAGGGGCGCACCAGCCGCCCGATCGGCGGGCCGGAATGTCGGC
>RKSB01000218.1 GCA_007571095.1 K189A clade bacterium
CGTTGAATGCGTCTTCGATAGAAATAATCTGTGCACCCTCCGGTATTATTCTGGATTTTATTTCGTGTAGCAGGTTCTCGGCCTTTGCCTCCTCCGGAGACAGGGTGACCCGCTTGTGTATTTTTTCCAGAATGGCTTTCTCTGTCTTGCCTGAGGTATGAGCTACAACTTTGGCGATATTGCTCTGATCGACCCTCAAGCTGTTTAGATGTTCGTTTAATAAGTGCTCATCAAATCTATGATTTATCAGCACGTTCATGCTAATCGGGTGTAGCAGAAATCTGGCGTGTGGTACGGAAAAACGCCTTTCTCCTGCGCAAAAAATCATGATTCCGATAGAGTCAACCTGCCCAATGTTGTATGTATGGACAGGCATAGGCAGGGCAGATATATAGTTATAAATATCGATCCCGTCCTTGACCGAACCCCCTGGTGTCGAAATCATGATATGCACCAGTGAGCAGGCGTTTCTGAATCTGTCGTCCAGACACTCCAGCAGTTGACGGATCGTCGTCGAGTTTACCGTTGCCCTGAATCTTATATAAAGTTCATTGCCCATAGTCGCTCCTCACTGCTTCTATTTTTGATTTTTTCTACTGACCTTACTTCTGTTCTTTGCTTCTACTACTTTTTCTTTTTATTTTTTACTCTTGGTTTTTTACTTTTTCTGCTCCCACACCGGATAATCAGTCCCGAAAAGCCGATCTTTTTTCCAACTCCACCTGTAAAGCCACCCTCAGAGTCGAGTCAAGTAGGCAATACCCTCTGTCCCAAACAAAAACTCATCAACAGACTGTTTGCGCTTTCGTGGGCTACAAAGCCATACAAGCCGTTGAATTCAGAATAGCCTTCATGGCTGTCAGTATAGTGCCGCTACAGCCTGCAGGAACAGCCTCGACCTTTTTATTCGGGCATAATGCTCACACTGCCCGAAACCACTCTTTAGACCGGCGAGCCTTTTCCTGCGACTTCTCTGCGGGTTGCCGGTAGCACAGCCCTTTCGGCAGTATTCGCACCCACAAGAGCACATCCGTCTGCCACCGGCCTTCTGTCTCTCTTCGCCTCTGTGCAAACAGGACCTTTTCTTTACCCGATCACGCATGAAATCTGACAAGGAGCCACTCCAGAAACTCCGAAAGTCCGTTTTTTCGCTTCGCCGAATTTCTTTCGGGCGTGAGTGTTTTGCGTCCGGTTTGATAGACTGCCTGCTTTAAGATGATGCTCACAAGATTATGTCGCTGATGCAGTCAAAACAGCCCTTGAAAAGTCTCGTTGCTCAAATCTCAGGATGCCTCCTGTTGTCTGCTTCTGTTCTCGCCGAGCCGAGGGCGGAAAAACCAAAAAACAGGCTTCAGGACTCAAGGACCATGGAGACCATTCTGGTAACCGCCAAAAAACGCGAGCAGGCACTTTCGGAAGTCGCCGGTTCGTTAAGCGTCCTGTTCGCAGACGACATGGCACGGCAGGGTATCGGCAATCTGGTGGATATTGGCAAGACGGTTCCCAATCTGGCGGTCGTAACCTTTGGAGCAGGTACGCCGGCATCGGCCATGCCCTTCATTCGAGGCATCGGCGTACAGGATCACCTGATTTTGACCGACTCAGGTGTAAGCGTTTACCTCGACGGCGTCTATCTGGGGCGGCAGATCGGCCAGAACTGGGATCTGAGCGACATCGAACGGGTCGAGTTGCTGCGCGGACCCAGAGGAAGCCTGTGGGGGCGCAATTCGATCGGTGGATCCATCAACATAATCACTCGCCAGCCCGACTCGCCTGCATCGACTCGCCTGAACATAGAGACAGGCACTCGAAACCGCCGAAACCTAAGCTTCTACCACAACAGCCGAGTCTCCAATAAAGTAGCACTGTCGGCAAACCTGGCCTTCAAACAGAGAGACGGCATCGGCCGCTTTGCAGGGCTGCCCGATATCAGCGACCGAGTCGGTCAACTGCGCGATATTGCCGGGCGCTTTCAATTCTCGCTGAAACCCTCGGAGAGTTTTCGCCTGCGCATCACTGCAGACGGCAATTCGGGTGAACAGGGCCTTAACCCCTACACCACGGAAATCCTGCCCGGCCGCTCGCTGGCCGGTGCCGGCCTGAGAAACACCGATATAGCGGCCAATCCTTACGACAACAACACCACAGAAAGGCTGCTGACCCAGACGCAAAACGAGGCTTATGGAGTTTCGGCCACCGCCACCTGGCAACCTGTAAACACTCTCGACATGACAGCCGTCCTGAGCCAACGGCATTCCAACTACTCGGCGGGGCTGGACGACGACAGTACGCGAGTCAGGTTTCTCGCTTTTCCTGAAGAGGGGAAGGCCGACCAGACATCTTTTGAATGGCGAATGAACAGCCAGCGAGCCGGTGCGGACTGGATGGTCGGCCTCTTCTGGTTCGAGGAAACCGGCAATGTCGTACAGGCGAGCGCGCTCTTCAATGGCCAGCCGAACGCACTCTATCTTACACAAGACGCAAGCAGCCTCGGGCTTTATGGCACCCTCGGCTATGCCCTGACCGACAGGCTCTACCTTGAGGGCGGTGTACGCTACACAGAGGACGACAAGCAGGCATTCGCCGATATCAACAAGAGTGCGGCCTCGGCCTTCGGTTCTCGAAACTGGACTCGCCTGAGCTGGCACCTCGACGCCGCCTGGCAGGTGAATGCCCAGTCAACCCTGTATGCTGCTCTCGCCAGCGGCTACTCGCCGGGTACCTTTCCCGCCAGACCCTACTGCCTGTTCAGCGACCCCCAGTGCTTTGTCGCCAGCGGTTCGATCACCGCCGTCAATTACGAACTGGGGCTTCGAGGAGAAGTGGCCGACAGGCTGTCGGGCAGCTTCGCCCTGTTTTATACCGACTACTCTCGCCTGCCCTATCAGACCAGTGACACCAGCGGCGACGGATTTGACACTCGCAACATTCTCGTCGACCAGAGAACAGCGGGCATAGAGTGGGAAGGACGGCTTCGCCTGACCGATTACCTGTTTCTGCATTCAAGCCTGGGCTGGATGGATGTTGACGTTGACGGCTCTGCGGTAGCTCCATTAACACCCGAACTGACCCTTTCTTTTTCACCTGAACTGGTCTGGACTCGAACCGACGGAAGCCGATGGAGGCTGCGGCTGGATTACTTCTGGCGAGACAAGATGTTCGGCGAGCCGGCTGCCGGTGACCCAAGACGGAACAGTGTCATTTCCGGACGCGGCCTGATTCATTTTTCCCTGGGCTGGCACTCACCCGACTCAAGGTACGAAATCGCCCTTTACGGACGCAATGCAAGAGACAAGCGATACACACACGCCCTGATAAACACCGGCGACTATATTCTGAGAATCCTGAGCAACGATGCCAGCGAGTTTGGCCTGGCCCTCCGCATTCGCCTGTAACACAGGACTCTTTCCCTGAAGGCTCCGAAAGACCTCCGA
>RKSB01000152.1 GCA_007571095.1 K189A clade bacterium
CCGTAAGCTATCTGGCGCATTGAGGAAAGATCGGCTGTGGCGATCTCGGGTGTTTGCATCAAAAACAGGATGACGGCGGGGACAAACAGTGCCACAGTCACCTTGTCCTGTTCAATGCTTCGCAGGATGGCGACCGGATCGACATCGGCATGAATCACATTGTATGCACCGGCGAACAAGCCCAGAATCGCCATGAAGATTCCGGCGATGTGGTACATCGGCATACAGACCAGATTGACCTCTTCGCGCTCCCAGTCGTACCAGCCAAAGCCGTCCTTCTGTTGCAGTATGTCAAAGGTTCCCGTTGCGTTCAGGTGGGTTATCTCGGCTCCTTTGGGGTGCCCGGTAGTGCCTGAGGTGTAGAGTTGAATCAGTGTATCGCCGGGTTCCGTCTGGCAATTTGGCGGGCTATCGCTCTCGGCATCGCACAGGCCCTCGTAATGCAGCCATTCAGGATGCTCAAAGTCCGTCGCTATGATCGTCTTCACACACTCCAGGTCGTCTCGAATGCTGTCAATCAACCCCTTGAAGGCATCGCCGCAGAACAGGATGGGCGCGCGTGAGTCGTTCAACGTATAGAGCACTTCCGGCGGTGCCAGCCGCCAGTTTACGCCGACGGGTGCCGCCCGTACCAGTGTGCAGGCGAACACGAGTTCAACGTAGCGATGGGAATTCTTGTCCATGATGGCCACGCGGTCGCCCGGCTGAACACCGAGGGCGAGCAGGGCGTTTGCCAGTTTGGCACTGCGTTTTGCCAGCTCGCTGTAAGTGATTCTCTCGTCACCGAAGGACATGGCCACCTTTGTGCTTTCGGTGACGTTGGGGTGACGAATCCAGTCTGCGAGGGTTTCTTCCTGACCCAGTTTAACGAGCATCTGTTCTCTCCTGTCTTATTGGGGTGTTTTGATTTTTATCCTACCCTCAGCATTGTATATAAGGAAGAGACAGAACGCTGCCGAACCCTCTGTTGCCAAGATCATCCTACAGAACTGATGAGTCATGCCGGGAAAAACGAAATATCGCCTGCGGTGCTCAAGGCAACCTGTATAGTCGATTTTGCACGAGAAGGCGGACGTTAAGGAACGGAAAGTCGGGCCAGCTGTGTCAGCCAAACAGCCGAACATGCTCGATGTCGCTACCTGGGTGGAAGACCCTCGAACTCATTCCAAAGCCCCTACGCGATCTCTTATAGGCTCGAGGATGCCTACATCCACCTGCGCTTGAAGGCAGACCCTTTTCAACGAGTGAACCAGCTATAAAAAGCAAAGGCGAGTTCGACCAGTCCCTGTGCTTTTGAACCAGCCCCATAAAGCAAGGGGGCAACCCGAAGGTCAGCCCCCTGAATGTTGTGAATGCACTTGTTATTCGTAGCACCACTTATTCCAATCGCTGAGTATAATGATTTTCCCTTGATTTGCAAGGAAGGTTGCTGATGGATTACAGGCTTGGACTTGATGTGGGTACCAATTCGCTGGGTTGGGCTGTATTGGAGCTGGATGAGAATGGAGAACCCTGCGCCATTGCCGATGCCGGCTCACGTATCTTTAACGACGGCAGGAATGCCAAATCCAAGGCGACGCTGGCCGCGACCCGTCAAGAAAAGCGTTCGGCTCGCCGTCGCCGCGATCGGTTCAAGCAGCGGCAAACATTCCTGCTCAGTGAACTGACCAAAGCAGGCCTGTTCCCCGAAGATGAGAGTGAGCGAGAGGCACTCAAAGGCCTTGATCCGCTCGAATTGCGTGCCAGTGCACTCACCGAACCCCTGGCTCCACATGAAATCGGGCGAGCATTTTTTCACATCAACCAGCGCAGGGGCTTCAAGAGCAACCGCAAGGACACCAGTGAAGAAACCACCAGCGGCAAGGTAGCAGATTCTATTCACAAGCTGCTGGCGGATATGGAGTTGATGGAGCAGAAGCTCAGCAAAGAGGAGTACAAGGAACTGAGCAAAGAAGAGAAGAAGGAGGTCCGTGGCCAAATCATTCTGGGCAAGAAGCAGGCACTGGAATACCTTCAGAAGAATGACCTGCTTACCTTCGGCAGCTTCCTCTGGCAGAGGCGAAGGAATAAGCAACCAACCCGAGCGCGAACCGGCAACGACAAGCTGTACGAGTTTTACCCGACTCGTGAATTGCTGGAGGACGAATTTCACAAGATTTGGCGCGCACAGGCTCGCCATCATCCGAACCTGTTGACGGAAGAGGCGAAAGAGAGAATTCATCATGCCATCTTCTCGCAACGGCCGCTCAAGTCCCAAGAAATCGGTTTATGCACCTATATGTCTATGTCTGGACAAAAACGAGCCCATCGCGCTCTGCCGGGTTTTCAGCGTTACCGCATCTATTCGGAAGTCAACAATCTGAACTGGCGCACATCTCAGGGCCTTTCAGAAGTCAAGGCTTATCCCGAAGCCCGCGACGCAATCGTGGAAATGCTTGAGAGAGTCAGCACTAGAAATGGGCAGGTGAGTTTTAACAAGATAAAGAATGTACTCAAGCAACAAGGCCTGGCCGAAGGCAATATCGAACTCAACCTGGAGTCAGACAAACGCAAGGGACTGGATGGCAATGCCACTTCTCGGCTTATGCAGCAGGAAGATTGCGTAGGCGAACAGTGGCATGAGTGGCCGCCAGACCAGCAGGATGCGTTTGTTACTCTCTTGCTGAGCGACAAGGAGGATGAGGAAGTTCTGGCGGTTATGCAGTCGGAATATGGCCTTGACGATGTGGATGCCCAGACCTGCCTTGAAGCCAGTTCCAGACTTCCTGAGGGAACTGGCAATTTATCCCTGAAGGCGGCACAGCTACTAGAAGAAAAGATGCGTGACGACTGCCTTATTCAGCCTGACGCAGTCTGTGCAGTGGCAAAGGATCGCGAGGAACAGGGGGATTTTCGTAATCCCCTGAACCGCACCGCTGGCAGCGAGGAGCTTCTGGACGAACTCCCTTACTACGGAGAAGCCTTTCAGGAGACGGGCCATATCATCCCCGGTGACAATAAGCTACAGGAATACGAAAGCCATGGAGACAAACGCAAATATTACGGAGGTGTCAGCAATGTTACGGTGCATATCGCGCTGAACCAGATTCGTGCTCTGGTTAATGAGCTGATTCGCCGATACGGCAGGCCGGCATCCATTGCCATCGAAATGGCGCGTGAGCTGCCGATGGGGGTTGAAAAAAAGAGAGAGGAAGAGAAGCGGCAGAGAGAAAATCAGGAGCAAAACGAGAGATTTGATCGAATACTGCGGGAACACGGCCGATCTCCTAATAGGGAGAACCGGCTTCGGTTAAGGCTTTGGGAGGAGTTGGATGAGGATCCGTCTGGGCGCATGTGCCCTTTCAGTGGCTCACGAATTGGCATTGCTGATTTGTTCAACGGTAACACTGAAATCGAACATCTTTTGCCTTTCAGCCGTTCTCTGGACGATAGCCGAGCCAACAAGGTTCTCTGTACTCGGCAAGCGAATCGGGACAAAGGGCAGCAGGGCCCTTATGAGGCTTTTCACAACAGGGCGGGTTATAACTGGGGCGAAATAATTGAGCGGGCTCAGAGGTTGCCGAAAGCAAAGCAATGGCGTTTTTATGAGGATGCCTGGAACAAATACGATGAGCAGGAAGGGTTTCTTAAACGGCATCTGAACGATACCGCCTACATTGGTCGTCTGGCCAAGGAATATCTCGAAAATATCTGCCTTTTTAACAAGATTAATGTCCTGACCGGCAGTCATACCGCGCTTCTTCGTCGCTACTGGGGGCTGAACAGCCTGTTGCGCGATTCCAACCAACCCGAGCAGCAGAAAAAGAATCGTGACGATCATCGTCATCACGCTCTGGATGCCATGGTCGTTGCAATGACAACGTTCTCTATGCTACAGAAAATGTCCAAAGAGAGCTCGCGAGCCGAGGAAGTGGATCTGGAACACTTGTTCCCCAAGGACCACAATGGAAGAAGTCCCATTGATCCCTGGGATGGTTTTCGGAGTGATGCAAAGAAGAGGCTCGACCGTGTTGTTGTGTCACATCGGGTCAGACGTAAAAGGGCGGTGTTGGCCGAATCTGGAAAATCTGTCAGCAACCGCACCACGGGTCAGTTACACAATGAAACTGCCTATGGAATTATCAGCGGACCCGACAAGACGGGTAAATACAAAGTGGTCAGCCGCTGGCCGATTGACAAGCTTAAGAAAAAAGATCATCTGAAGAATATTCGCGACCCCTACCAAAACAAGAGGTTTCTGGAAGTCTGGGAGAGAGCAGAAGAGGCAGGGAAAAAGGGTAAGGATGCAATCAAACAATTCGCAGTGAAAGAGGGCATTCGCAGCCTACGCTGCACAAAATCCTTGTCGGGGGTTGTCGTAAAAAACCGTCAGGGCAAGGCTTATAAGTTTCTTGAGGGGGACAGCAACTGGGCGGCGGAAATTTATGAGTATCCTCCGGGCCATTCCAAGGCTGGTAAATGGTATGGCGAGGTTATTACCACTCACGAGGCGAATCAGCCTGGCTTCAGGCCCGGGCAGACTTACCGCCCGCATCCGGGAGCCCGTCTGGTGATGCGGTTGCAGATCAACGACTGTGTGCGGCTGGATGATCAGATCATGAGGCTACAAAAAATAAGCAAAGGATTTCGCCTAGTTTTTGTACCGGCTCTCGAAGCCAATGTGGATGCGCGGCACAATGACCCGCAAGATGACTTTAGTTTCAAGGAGACGGGGATTCGAAGACTGCAGGACCAGCAGGCTCAAAAAGTGCATATCAGTCCAAGCGGTCGCATCAATTCAGAAGTGCGCTTACGCAAACCCTGATGTGGTGTGCCGGATCAAATTGTTGAAATTACTCAGCCAGGGCACTACCTGAGCAAGCACCGAGGCTTCCTGACCGTTCACTCCAAGGGAGAGCAGATCGGTCAGGTGCCTTTGGATGACATCCTCGCCGTGCTGATCAGCGTACCGGGTTGCAGCGTTTCTACAATGCTCATAGATCAACTTTGCCAACGCAATATCCCCCTTGTGATCTGTGGAATGAGCTATCTTCCCAGTTGCTACACTCTGCCTGTACAGGGATACGGGCACCAGTTTCAGGTCATGCGAGCACAGGCCGAATTGTCGCAACCTCAGCGCAAGCGAGCCTGGCAACAGATTATTCGGGCAAAACTGCAAAATCAGGCAGAGGTTCTTGCCTGTGCCGGCCATAGCCCCGCTTCACTGAAACGGCTTGCAAACAAGGTCAAATCAGGCGACCCGGAAAACTGCGAAGCACAGGGGGCTCGCCTTTACTGGCAAAAGTTGTTTGGCTCTGAGTTTCGGCGTGACCAGAATGGGATTGGCCTGAATGCTGCCCTGAACTACGCCTATGCCATTGTACGTGGCTGTGTTGCTCGCGGCATTGCTGGTGCCGGCCTGCATCCAACTTTCAGCATTCACCACAAGAATCCGCATAACCCTGTCAATCTGATAGATGATCTGATGGAGCCGTTTCGACCCATCGCCGATTACCTGATCTGGCAACATGGTTATGCCGAAGACGTTGAACTCACTCCCGAGATCAAGAAAAGGCTGGCTGCCATTGTCTCGTTACCGGTGCCACTGACGGATGGTGCTTCTCCACTGTCTCTGGCTACTGTGAAGGTTTGCCGCTCCTTTGCTAACTACTGTCTTGGTCAGGACAGTGTCTGCCTGTTGCCAGGGTTGCCGACATCCTTGAGCGTAGCTGCACTCTGATGACAGCCTGGTTGAGTCCGTATCGCATCGTGTGGCTTTTCGTCATGTTTGACCTGCCGGTTGGTACCAGCAAGGAGCGGAAGGAGGCGGCGAAGTTTCGCAATCATCTGCTGGACATGGGCTTCGAAATGTCCCAGTTCTCGGTATATTTGAAGTACTGCGCCTCTGGCGAGAAGGCGGAAGCGGTCGGCAAGCGAGTAGAGCCTTGCCTGCCGCCAGGCGGCAGAGTGGATATATTGACCGTGACCGACAAGCAGTTTGCCAACATGAAGCGATTTTACAGCCGCTCCCGCCAAAAAATGATCGAAAGGCCTGGACACCTTCAGATATTTTGACGCTTTCTAAACGACTGACACGCAAAAAAAGCTTGTATGTCAGTCGTTTAGTGTTTTCCTAGTTTAGCAGTTCGGAATAAGTGGTGCTAGGAAAACGGATGGCACACTCGAGGCCGGCAAGTCAATAGTTTAGCAGTTCGGAATAAGTGGTGCTAGGAAAACTCTGACGCCCGATGAGTCAGCACCAGAGATAGTTTAGCAGTTCGGAATAAGTGGTGCTAGGAAAACCACAATAACAACGCCTCGTCTGGGTGCGGTTTATCCGCACCCAGACGAGGCGTTTGCGCAAATTGCGCCGTCAGTTCACCGCCCGACTGCGCCCCTTCCAGTACTTTTCACGAAGTTCCCGCCTGAGGATCTTTCCTGAAGGATTGCGCGGCAGCATCTCGGCGATTTCCATCGAGCGAGGCACCTTGTAGCCGGCCAGGTGTTCTCTGGCGTAGTTTTGCAGTTCCAGCAGCTCCATCGGCTCCTTGCCGCCTGCCATGACGACCACTGCATGCACTGTCTCTCCCCATTTCTCATCGGGAATGCTGACGATGGCGACATCGGCGATGTCTGGATGAGAAAAGAGAGCGTTTTCCACCTCAGCCGGATAGACGTTTTCGCCCCCTGAGACGATCATGTCCTTGATGCGATCATGGACATAGAGGTAGCCGTCGGCATCGAAAAAGCCCACATCACCTGTGTGAAGCCAGCCATTGCGTATGGTTTCGGCGGTCTTCTCCGGCGCATTCCAGTAGCCCTTCATGATGCCGATCCCACGCGTAACAATCTCGCCGATTTCTCCCTGAGGCAGTGCTCGGCCCTCGGCATCATGAATTTCCACATCGACATCGCGGTTGGGTCGCCCGCACGAGCGCAGCAAATCTCCGCCTTTTCTGTGATCTGAGGGCGACAGATGAGAGGTGGAGCCAAAGGTTTCTGTCATGCCATACACCTGAACGAAATCGCAATCGAATTTGGCCATTGCCTGTTTGAGGAGGTCCTCGGGGATGGGCGAAGCACCGTAAATGACCTGGCGCACCGAGGAAAGATCCGTTTTGGCAGCCTCGGGTGCCTGCATCAAAAGCAGGATAATGGCGGGTACAAAGCCTGCGATATTGACCCTGTCCTGCTCGATGGTTTCCAGGATGGCTGGTATGCTGACATCGACATGCAACAAATTGTTTGTGCCGGCGCACAGGCCCAGAAGCGTCATGGAAATTCCAGAGATGTGAAACATGGGCGTACAGACCAGATTGACCTCTCTTTGCTGCCAGTCGTACCAGCCAAAGCCGTCTCTAAATCGCAGTATGTCAAAGGTTCCCAGCACGTTTCGGTGGGTTATCTCGGCCCCCTTGGGGTAGCCGGTCGTGCCTGAGGTGTAGAGCTGAATCAGCGTATCATCGGGTTCCGTTCGGCAATCTGGCGAGTCATCACTCTCGGCATCGCGCAGGGTTTCGTAATGCAGCCATTCAGGATGCTCAAAGTCTATGGCTATCGTCGTCTTCACATACTCCAGGCCGCCTCGAATGCTGTCAATCAACCCCTTGAAGGGGTCTCCGCAGAACAGAACCGGTGCGCGTGAGTCATTCAGCGCATAGGCCACCTCCGGCGGTGCCAGCCGCCAGTTGATGCCGACGGGTGTCGCCCGTATCAGCGCGCAGGCGAACAGGAGTTCAAAGTAGCGATGGGAGTTTTTGTCCAGAATGGCCACGCGGTCGCCAGGTTGAACGCCAAAGCCGAGAAGGGCGTTGGCCAGCTGGCCGCTGCGTTTTGCCAACTCGCTGTAGGAAATCTTCTCATCGCCGAAGGATATTGCTATATCCGTGTTTTCAGTAACATTCGGGTGGCGAATCCAGTCTGCGAAGGTTTCTACCTGATTCATTTTTACGAGCATGCTGTGCCTCTCCTGTCTTCTTAGGGTGCTTTGATTTTTTGTCTGAGTCTGGATTGTACATAAGGAAGAGACAGAACGCCGCCCAACACTCTGGGTGTACTCATTTGACCGATGACAGGCGGAGGCGACATAATCGTTGAAATGGCCGGTCGGGACAGTTGGCCGAAACCCTTTGAAAAAAAGCGGAGCCTGCCTTCGGTGGCGGCCTGTGAATGCAGGGCTGTGGCGCGTTCAAATGAACCTTGTCGCAGGTCTGTTGGCAAAAGAGCCTTGTCCGCTCTCTGCTACTCTCGCTTTTCGTGAATGGAACAGGACTTCTGCCCGAAGAGGATGCCGACACCTGTCGGACTTTCGATCATCGGCTCCGCCTGACTCTCAAGAAACCACATCTATGACGAAAGTCCTCGGGCAAGCTTCAAGAGCGGTTGTCGTCGGCGGCGGCATCGGCGGATTGACGGCGGCCTTGTGTCTTGAACGCAAGGGCTGGCGAGTCAGAGTGCTGGAGCAGGCTGGCGAAATCAGCGAAGTCGGTGCCGGTATTCAGATCAGCCCCAACGGTGTCAGAGTGCTGCGTGCACTTGACCTTGAAGCTGCTGTTTCAGCCAACGCCTTTCGTCCTGAAGCCAGCGAGATGCGCTTCGGAACCTCGGGCCGCCTTCTCTTTCACCACTCCATGGCCGATTACGACACAAGGTTCGGTGCACCCTATTTGCATATTCACCGTGCCGACCTGGTGAGTGCCCTTCTGGCAGCACTGGAGGCTCGGCAGCCGGGTGCTGTGCAGACCGGCCAAGCGGTCAGCGGTTACGGCCAGAACGACAGGTCCGTCTGGGCCCAGTTAGCCGACGGCACTCAAGCGGAGGGCGATCTTCTCATTGGTGCCGATGGCATCAAATCCGTTGTTCGTGACCAGATGCTGGGTGTGAAAGCACCTCGTTTTACCGGCAATGTGGCCTGGCGAATGGTTCTGCCGATGGCCAGACTGACCGCTCAACCGCCACCACCAACCGCCTGCGTCTGGATTGGCGAAGGCAGGCATGCCGTCACCTATCGTCTGCGTGGCGGTACGCTGGCCAATCTGGTTGGCGTGGTCGAGTGCGATGACTGGCGAGAGGAAAGCTGGACGGCAGAGGGCACGCGCGAGCAGGCACTGGCTGATTTTGCCGGCTGGCATCCGGTCATTACAGAGGCTATCGGCAGGGCGGATACTCACTACCGCTGGGCACTGTTCGACCGGCCTCCGCTGGATCGCTGGTTTGATGGCCGAGTGGTTCTGCTCGGCGATGCCTGTCACCCCATGCTGCCCTTCATGGCACAAGGGGCGGTTCAGTCCATGGAGGACGCTTTCGTGCTGGCCGATCAGTTGAACTCGGCTGATGATCTCGCCGCCGGGTTAGCCGCCTATGTCTCAGCGCGCCACAGACGTGCGACCAGAGTGCAGGCCGCCGCTCGTAGCAACACGGGCTTGTTTCATCAGCAAACCTGGCTCGACCGACTAAAGGCACAGGTTTTCTTGTGGCTGCCTGACAAGCTACTGTCTGCTTCGGCCGCCAAACGTTTTGGCTGGCTGTATGGATACGATGTGACTTCGGGCAAATAAGCCTGAGGAACAGGGGTCAGCCGAAAAAGGCGTCAGGAGCGGCGACGAGTGACCAGGCTGTCGTTTCGGGCGATCAGATTCTCGTTGATCTCTGCCATGGAGGTAAATCCGCCAGGTCACAAGACGGGACGACAGCTGGTGTTCAGGTTCGACAGGGCAA
>RKSB01000150.1 GCA_007571095.1 K189A clade bacterium
CAGTGCACCGGCACACATGGTGCAGGGTTCAATCGTACTGTAGAGACGAGCACCGGAAAGGCGGTAGTTGCCAAGTGCAGCCGCCGCCTGCCTCAGGGCCAGCATCTCGGCGTGAGCGGTGGGGTCCTGTTGGCGAATGCAGGCATTGCCTGCCTGACTGATGATCCTGCCGTTCAAAACCACGCAGGCACCGACCGGAACTTCACCCAGCGAGGCCGCCTCTCTGGCCTGCTCAAGACAGCAACGCATATAGTGTCGGTGCTCATCCGACGATACATTCGAGTCATCGCCGAATGCCTGAAGGCGATGGCTCAAGGCCAAATTCAGGCGGTCGCTGCCCTCAGGGCTGGTTACTTCAGGCAATATGCCACCAGCTTGTTGCCGTCCGGATCACGAAAATAAGCACCGTAGAAGTTGTCCGTGCGAAAGCCGGGGGCACCTTCGTCGGTACCGCCCTGCTCAAGTGCCTTTGCATGTAGCGAGTCAACGGCCGCCGAGTCGTCCAGACGAAGGGCGACCATGACTCCATTGCCGACACTTGCGGCTTTTTCGTCATAGGGCTTGGCGATTCCAAGCATCGGCTTGTCTGGACCCATGCCCCAGATCACTATTCGATCATTGGGGGCAAAGGATTGCGCACCCAGCATGCCCAGAACGGCGTCATAAAACGCACAGGCCCGTTCCTTGTCGTTTGTGCCCAAAGTGATATATCCGATCATAATCTTCTCCAAAATCGCTGTTTTTTCTATTGTTTTTCCTGCAAAGACTCTTGCCGAAGGCGGTCCTGCTCAAGTCAGATGACCCATAAATCGACAAACTCGTTGACCGGTGTGGCCTCGAGCCTGTCATGGTCGGCACACAGGGTAATGATTTTTTCGCAGGTGGCACCGGGAAATCGAGTCTCCAGATTGCGCCTGAATTTGCTGTTGAGTGCGACCATGCCTTCTTCCCGCCGTCTTCTGTGGCCAATGGGGTACTCCACCTCGACCTTGTCGGTACAGCTTCCGTCAGTGAAGAAAACCTGCACCGCATTGGCAATGGAACGTTTGTCGGGTTCATGGTACTCAGCCGAATAACGTTTTTCTTCAATCACCACCATTTTTTCCCTCAGGGCATCTATACGAGGGTCATTCGCCACTTGCTGTTCGTAATCTTCGGCCGACAGGCCGCCCTTCAGCAGACCTATGGCAACCATATACTGAAGGCAGTGGTCTCGGTCGGCCGGGTTGTTGAGCGGGCCTGCCTTGGAAATAATCCGAATGGCCGCTTCGTGAGTGGTCAACTCAATGCGTTGAATCTGCTCTGTTCGATCCGCAACCCGGGTATGCAGCGAAACCGCCGCCTCGACCGCAGTCTGGGCGTGAAACTCCGCCGGGTAAGAGAGTTTGAACAGAACATTTTCCATGACATAGGAGCCGTATTCGCGCTGAAAGCGAAAAGACTTGCCGCCGAAAGAGACATCATAAAAACCCCAGGTCGGTGCACTCAGGGCTCCCGGGTAGCCCATTTCTCCGGCCAGCACCAGAAGGCTCAAACGCAACCCTCGGCTGGTTGCATCGCCGGCTGCCCAGCTTTTGCGAGAACCGGCATTCGGGGCATGGCGGTAAGTGCGCAGGCTTGAACCGTCTATCCAGGCGTGAGAAACCGCATCGGTAATTTGAGCCTTGTTGGCTCCCAGCAACCAGGCACTGACGGCGGTCGAGGCCACCCTGACCAGCAGAACATGGTCCAGCCCCACTCGATTAAAGCTGTTTTCCAGTGCCAGGCAGCCCTGAATTTCATGTGCCTTGATCATGGCCGAGAGGACATCCTTCATGCGAAAGGGTTCCTTGCCCTCGGTGATACGCTTTCGGGACAGATAGTCGGTAATCGCCAGAATGGACCCGAGGTTGTCCGAAGGATGCCCCCACTCGGCGGCCAGCCAGGTATCGTTGTAGTCAAGCCAGCGAACGATACAGCCTATGTCCCAGGCGGCCTTCACCGGATCCAGGATGAACTGGGTGCCGGGTACCCTCGCACCCTGGGGAACCAGAGTACCCGGTACCAGCGGGCCCAGGTGCTTGGTGCATTCAGGAAACCGAAGGGCCAACATGCCGCAGCCCAGAGTATCCATCAGGCAGTGACGAGCGGTATGACGTGCCAATTCCCCATCGGCGGGAAAATCCAGCACATAGTCCGCTATCCTGACCAACTCCGGATCAGGGTCAGGACGCTGGTTGATATCGACATTACTCATGGGTTTTTTCTAAAAAAATCAAGCGGATGAAAAAATCTTGCGACAGGCTGTTCAACGCTCTCCAATCGGCTTGACCTTTCTCAGGTCGGGACCTGTGTATTCGGCGGCGGGGCGAATGATTCTGTTGTCGGAACGTTGTTCGAATACATGAGCGGCCCAGCCGGCGGTTCGACCACAGACGAACAGGGGCGTAAACAGCTTGGTCGGAAGGCCCATGTACTTGTAGGCAGGGGCGTGAAAGAAGTCGGCATTCGGGAACAATTCCTTGGTGGACCACATGACTTCCTCAATGGCCTCGGCGATGTCGTAGATTTCGGAACTGCCTGCTTCGTCGGCAAGTTGTCTGGCATAGGTCTTGATAATCGCACTGCGTGGATCCGATTTGCGATAGACGGCATGACCGAAGCCCATGATTTTTTTCTTCTCGGCGATCATTTTTGGAATGGCTTCCACCGCCTCTTGCGGGCTGTCAAAACTGTCGATCATATCCATCGCCTCCTCGTTGGCACCGCCGTGCAGAGGGCCTCGAAGCGAGCCAATGGCACTGGTGATACAGGAGTAAATGTCCGACAGGGTGGAGGCACAGATGCGAGCAGTAAAGGTTGAAGCGTTGAACTCATGCTCGGCATAGAGAATGAAGGAGACGTTCATCACTCTGCTGTGCAGTTCGGAAGGCACCTTATCAAACAGCAGTTCAAGAAAATAGGCACCCAGATTGTCTGACTCCCTGTTGGTTACGCTGATGCGCACGCCTTCGTGGCTATACCGGTACCAATAGCAGATGATCCCCGGAAAAGACGCCAGCAGACGATTGGCGGCCTCATGCTGCTGGCTGAATTCCTTTTCGGGTTCAAGGTTGCCGAGCAAGGAGCAGGCGGTCCGCATCACCTCCATAGGGTGCGTCTCCTTGGGTATACGTTCCAGTGTATCGATCAGGGGTTGCGGCAATACTCTCATTGCCCTCAGCTTTTCCTGATACAGTTTGAGCTCGCTGGCATTCGGCAGATGCCCGTACATAATGAGATAGGCAACTTCCTCAAACTGAGTGTTACGGGCCAGGTCTTCGATGCCGTAGCCTCGGTAAGTCAGGCCTTTGCCTGCCTTGCCGACTGTACAGATAGCGGTTTTGCCGGCTACCTGGCCACGCAAACCCTCGCTACTCGGTTTTTTATCCGTCATGT
>RKSB01000027.1 GCA_007571095.1 K189A clade bacterium
GGACTACTCGGCGGCCATCATCGGTGAAGTCATCGCTGAAGACGGAGGGCGAGTCCACCTCACGCCGAGTCGCTGATACAACGCGTTCTTTCGCTGTGTCTAACAGTTAAGGTAGCGAGTGGCGGCCGACATTACAGCACCCACTTCGCCATTTATCGACAAATCGCTGATTCCATCAAGCGGCGTAGGCTCCTGATTGACGATCACCAGCCTGCTGCCGTTTAGCTTGGCTACCTCAGGAAATCCGGCAGCCGGGTAAACAGCCAGCGAGGTTCCGAGTACCAGAAAGAGATCGGCTTCCAGAGTGGCCTGCCTTGCTCGCCGCATGGCATCTTCCGGCATGCTCTGTCCAAACGAAATGGTGGCGGTCTTGATAATACCCTGGCAGTCGGTACAGGGCAGTATGCTTCCGAGTTCAGTAAACTGCTTTTCCAGCTCCTCCAATTCGTAGCGCCTTGTGCACGACAGACAAGTGGCATAACTGGCGTTGCCATGCAGTTCAATAATTTTTTCAGCAGGTATGCCGGATTTCTGGTGAAGGTTGTCAACATTCTGCGTGATGACCGCCAACACCTGTCCGGCTTCTAACAGACGGACAATGGCGATGTGTGCCTTGTTGGGCTCGGCCTGTTCCAGTACTGAGTGATTTTCAAATTTACGTTGCCATGATTCCTGCCGGACGGCTTCATCGGCTACAAAATCCGCAAACTCGATCGGCTTCATTTTCGACCAGATGCCTCTGGGTCCCCTGAAGTCAGGAATACCCGACTGAGTGCTGATGCCGGCACCCGAGAAAACAACTATTTTTCGAGATTCTCGCAGAGCTTTTTGTAGAGCGGACAAGTCTGCGTCTGAAATTTCGCTATGGTCGCTATGGTCAATACCCGTCACAAAAATACACAGACCAAATAAACTCGCACACCCCTATTATAGATACTTATCTGATTTTCAGAGCCAGCCCCCGATCTTGAAGCCGGAAAAATGCGCATATCTCCAGAAAAGTGCATATACCTGTTGGATTATTCTTCCAATAGCGTTATCATTTGGCCTGCAAGGAGCCTCTAGCAAGTCGGTCATAGTCGGTATGTTGGAACACCTGGTCAGCGTGGCATCTGAATTCACCCGGAACAGCGGCTGAAATGTACAGGAGCAGACCTGAAAACCTGAACCTGCTGAATTTCAGGTTCCCTCTCACTGCCATCGCTTCTATTACCCACAGGATCACCGGAATTCTTTTGTTTGCTGCGATGCCGGTTGTACTCTATTTTCTGGATCAATCGCTTCAGTCCGAGGCAGCCTTCGAGCAGGTAAAAGAGGATTTTCTCGGCAACTCCGCAGGACGTTTTCTTCTCTGGCTGATTCTGTCGGTCACCGCTTACCACCTGTGCGCCGGTATAAGGCATCTGATTATGGACTTCGGCTATCTGGAGGGTCTCAAGAGCGGGCGTATGGCAGCAATCGTTGTTTTTGTGCTGGCCGGAGTGTTGGCTGTTCTGGCAGGAGTCTGGATATGGTAACAAGGATCACCGGCCTGACCAAAAATGGCCTGACAGACTTTGTTTTGCAACGCTTCAGTGCCTATGTGATGCTCGCCTACGGGGTATTTTTATTCTTTCTTCTGGCATCAAGCCCGAGCCACGCTCAACTGAAGGAGACATTCTCCACGCCAATAGTGCAATGGAGTAGTTTGCTCGTTGTGCTGTTGCTCTCGGCTCACGCATGGATAGGCCTGTGGACGATCGGAACGGACTATATTCGAGAACGCGCCTTCGGGCGTTTTGATGTCTGGCTACGAAGCATCTACCAGCTGGGCTCGGCCGCACTGATTGTCTTCTATGTTATTTGGTCCATTCAAATTCTGTGGAGTAGTTGACTCGTGCTGAATATCCGCACCTTAAGCTTTGACGGCATCATCATCGGCGGTGGAGGTTCGGGGTTACGTGCAGGCCTCCAACTGGCAAGTTCCGGCCTCAAGGTTGCTGTTATCTCAAAGGTTTTTCCGACTCGATCTCACACCGTATCTGCACAGGGAGGTATTACCTGTGCCATTGCCAGCGAAGATCCCGAAGACGATTGGCGTTGGCATATGTACGACACAGTCAAGGGTGCCGATTACATAGGGGATCAGGACGCCATTGAATACATGTGCAGCACGGGCCCGGAGGCTGTCTTTGAACTCGAACACATGGGCCTGCCTTTTTCTCGAAAGGAAAACGGACGCATCTATCAGCGACCCTTTGGCGGCCAGTCGAAAGATTTTGGCAAAGGCGGGCAGGCGGCCCGCACCTGTGCAGCCGCCGATCGGACCGGGCACGCACTGCTGCACACCCTCTATCAAAACAACCTGAAAAACGGCACCGTCTTCCTGAACGAATGGTATGCGGTTGATCTGGTCAAAAATCAGGACGGAGTCATTACAGGCGTTATTGCCATAGAAATAGAAACCGGTGAGCTGGTTCACGTCAAATCTCAGGCAACCGTCTTCGCCACCGGTGGAGCAGGTCGAATCTTTGCCTCAACAACCAATGCTCATACCTGTACCGGAGACGGCGTAGGCATGGCGGCGAGAGCGGGATTTGCCCTGCAGGACATGGAGATGTGGCAATTCCATCCAACCGGCATATTTGGTGCCGGTACTCTGGTCACCGAAGGCTGTCGAGGTGAAGGCGGCTATCTGATCAACAAGGATGGCGAAAGGTTCATGGAACGTTACGCACCCAACGCCAAGGATCTGGCCGGCAGGGATGTAGTGGCCCGTTCAATGATTCTGGAAATACTCGAAGGCCGAGGATGCGGACCGAACGGAGATCATGTCAAGCTGAAACTCGACCACCTGGGTGAAGAGGTGTTGAAAAGCAGATTGCCGGGTATTCTCGAACTTTCTCGAACTTTTGCCCACGTTGACCCTGTTGTTGAGCCCATTCCAGTCGTTCCGACCTGTCATTACATGATGGGAGGCATTCCGACCTCGGTATCGGGTCAGGCCCTGACTCTGGACGAGGAAGGCAGGGATCTGCAGGTTGAAGGCCTTTATGCCTGTGGCGAAGTCGCCTGCGTTTCGGTTCACGGGGCTAACCGTCTGGGCGGAAACTCGCTGCTGGACCTTGTCGTTTTCGGGCGATCGACCGGTCTGCATATCGAACAAAAGCTGAAGCAGGGAGTGGCCTATCGGGAAGCTTCCGAGTCGGATCTTGAAGCTGCCCTGTTCGAACTCAATCGTCTGGAAAAAACCAAAAAAGGGGAGAAGGCACTGGCCTTGAAGCAGGAATTACAGCAGGTCATGCAGAACAATTTTGGTGTTTTCCGCACCGAAGCCCACATGCAGCAAGGCCTGGTTCAGCTTGACGGGCTAAAAGAAAGGATCGGCAACCAGCTATTGGAGGACAAGAGCAAGCCTTTCAACCTGGCGAGGCTGGAAGCTCTGGAACTGCGCAACCTGTTCGCCGTGGCAGAGGTTACTGCCATAGCGGCGGAAGGGCGCAAGGAAAGCCGGGGTGCTCACGCCAGAGAAGACCTTCCTGATCGGGATGATGAAAACTGGCTGTGTCACTCCATCTGCTTTCCCGAACAGAAGAAGCTGGTCAAAAGGCAGGTCAATTTTGAGCCTAAAACCATGCCCGGGTTTGAGCCTCAGGTAAGAACCTACTGACTTATCACCTGAACCTTGACCGGGTAACACTTGAGTTGAAATGTTAGTGGAGTCTTGATCATGCAAGTCAGCATTTACCGTTATAACCCTGAAAAAGATAGCGTTCCTTATATGCAGGACTATGAGTTTACCTTGCCTGAAAACAAGGATCTGATGGTACTGGACATCATGGAAAAGCTCAGGGAAGAGGACCCGAGCCTGAGTTATCGCCGCTCCTGTCGAGAGGGTGTATGCGGCTCAGACGGAGTCAACATGAACAAGGTCAACGGGCTGGCCTGCATTACTCCGGTTTCTCAGGTTATCAGCAGAGGGAAGCTGGTCTTGAGGCCATTGCCCGGATTGCCGGTCATTCGTGATCTGGTCGTAGACATGACACCCTTCTACAACCAATACGAGAGAATTCGCCCTTACCTGCAGAACGACGAACCGCCGCCACCCATTGAGCGTTTGCAGTTTCCGGAAGAACGTGCCGAACTGGATGGCCTCTATGAGTGCATCCTGTGTGCCTGCTGCTCCACCTCCTGCCCCTCCTTCTGGTGGAATCCCGACAAGTTCGTCGGCCCGGCAGGACTCTTGCAGGCCTATCGTTTTCTTGCCGACAGCAGAGACAATTCGACAGAAGAACGGCTGGCCGAACTTGACGACCCCTTCAGTGTCTTTCGGTGTCGGGGCATCATGAACTGTGTCAACGCCTGCCCCAAAAAGCTCAATCCAACCAAGGCCATAGGCAAGATCCGCAACATGCTTTTGCGCAAGGGATTGTGAGCCAACCGCCCGAGCATCCGAACGCCTCAAATTCATAGTCTCATGGAACACCCTTCCCTGGAAAAACTGACACTGGACTCGCACCTCAAGGGCGATAGTCAGAACTATGTTGAGCAGCTTTACGAACTCTGGCTACAACAGCCTGAGTCCCTGCCAGAGCAATGGAACCAGCATTTCAAAAAACTGTCTGCGAAACCCAATGGAGGCCACGCCGAATTTTCTCACGCCCCAATTCGCGAGCGTTTTTTAAGCCTGGGCAAAATCCGGCACCAGGCAAGGGCCGGCACACAGGTTACGCAATCCGAAACCGAACAGGGCCGAGTAGAGGCCCTGATACGAGGCTATCGCGAACACGGTCACACCAAAGCGAACATTGACCCTCTGAAGCTGATGATTCGGGCACCTTCGCCGACTCTGGACCCTGCTTATCATCTCCTGAACAGCGACGACCCTGCTGCGGAATTCAAGATCGGTTCGGCACTGCAGGGCCACGAAAAAGCACCTCTGGCAAAAATTGTCGATCTGCTCGAAGCAACCTACTGCAACAGCATAGGTGCCGAGTATATGCATATCACCGATGCTCGGGAGAGAGAGTGGATACAAAAATATCTGGAGAGCCAACTACCGTCGACCTATCACCAGAATGAAGCTCGACTGAGAATTCTGGAGCAGCTGACGGCGGCCGAAGGTCTCGAGAAGTATCTTCAGAAACGTTATCCGGGGACCAAAAGATTTGGGCTTGAAGGGGGTGAAACGCTCGTTCCCATGCTGGACGCCCTGTTACAAAGCATCGGCTCAACCGGTTGCGTCGAGGCAGTCATAGGAATGGCTCACAGAGGCCGCCTGAACGTGCTCATCAACATCCTGGGCAAACATCCGCGAGAACTTTTTGCGGAATTTGAAGGAAAGTCAATCGGCGACGGCTCAGGGGATGTCAAATATCATCAGGGCTTTTCGTCCAACATCATCACTCCCGGCGGAGAGATGCACCTGGCACTCGGCTTCAACCCGTCTCACCTTGAGATTGGTGCCGCTGTCGTTGAAGGGTCAGTAAGGGCTCGTCAGGATCGGCGCAGGGATTACACGCACAACCTGGTGGCGCCCATTGTGATTCATGGAGATGCCGCATTTGCAGGCCAGGGTGTCGTCATGGAAGTCTTTCAGATGTCTCAAACGAGAGGCTTCAAGACCGGCGGAACCATTCATCTTGTGGTCAACAATCAGATCGGCTTTACCACCCATAGACGTGAAGATGCCCGCTCTACTGAATACTGTACCGAGATCGCAAAGATGGTGCAGGCACCGATATTTCATGTCAACGGCGACGACCCGGAAGCGGCGGTGTTTATTTCCCGGCTGGTTGTTGACTACAGAACAACTTTCAAAAAAGATGCCGTCATCGATCTGGTGTGCTACCGAAGGCGAGGCCATAACGAAGCCGAAGACCCTTCCAAAACCCAGCCTGTCATGTACGGGACTATCGCCCGTTTACCCACTACGCGAGCCGTTTATGCCTCAAAACTCGAAGCCGAGGGCATCCTCAGGCAGGGGCAGGCGGAGCAAATGGTAACCGAGTACGAAGATCGGCTGGAGAACCGGCAACATGTTGCCTTGTCTTTGAGCAGCGACCCTGACCCCAGCCTCTTTGTCGACTGGAGCCCCTATCTCGGACACAAGTGGACAGCACAGGCCGACACAAGTTTCGACATCAAGACTTTTCGCAAGCTGGCCCGCCGGCTTCACGAGCTGCCCGAAGACTTCGCCGTGCACCGGCAGGTCGCCAAAATCATGAGCGACAGGTTGCAGATGGCCAAGGGCAAGATGCCCGTCAACTGGGGCTTTGCCGAGGTCATGGCTTACGCCACCATGGTCACCGAAGGCACCTCCATTCGGCTGACCGGGCAGGACTGTGGCGTCGGTACTTTTTCGCACCGCCACGCCTGCATCTATGACCAGAAAAGCAATTCGCGCATCATTCCTGTTTCAAAGCTCGCCAACGATCAGTCCGTGTTCTTTGACATCTACGATTCGCTCTTGTCCGAAGAAGCGGTACTGGGGTTTGAATATGGTTACTCGACCACCAACCCAACGACTTTGGTTATATGGGAAGCCCAGTTTGGAGATTTTGCCAACGGTGCTCAGGTCATCATTGACCAGTTCATTTCTTCCGGCGAAGAGAAATGGGGGCGCCTGTGTGGCCTGGTGTTGCTGCTGCCGCATGGGTTTGAGGGTGCGGGTCCGGAACATTCGTCTGCCCGCCTGGAACGTTATCTTCAGCTTTGTGCAGAACACAATATGCAGGTGTGCATACCCACGACTCCTGCACAGATATTTCATCTATTGCGAAGACAGGCCATTCGCCCTCTGCGCAAGCCTCTGGTCGTGATGTCTCCAAAGAGCCTGTTGCGCCACAAGCTCGCAACATCCAGCGTAGAAGAACTCTGCTCCGGCAGCTTTCAAACCGTCATAGGCGATGTTGACGAACTGGACCCCAAAAAAGTCAGAAAGATTGTTCTCTGCAGCGGCAAGGTTTACTACGATCTGTTGAAACACCGCCGGGAAAACGACATCAAGACGGTTGCGATCATCCGGCTGGAACAACTCTATCCGTTTCCGGGCAAGGATCTTGCCAAAGTGCTTGAACCCTATCAAAGGCTTCACAACATCGCCTGGTGCCAGGAAGAACCCATGAATCAGGGGGCCTGGTATTCCAGCCAACACCACATGCGTCGTGTTATTTTTGAGCACGACGGCAGCCTGTACCTGAAGTATGTCGGCAGGCAGGCCAGTGCAGCACCGGCCACCGGTTATGCCTCCCTGCATGCAAAGCAACAGCAAGAACTGGTACAGGTTGCGTTAAACCAGGACGAATAAACAAAAACAATCGCCAATACTCTGGCCAGCCAGAAGAATAAATTTTTTTATAAATTAATAACTAATAGATAATTATTAAAGGATATTGTGGATATAGTCATCAAGGCACCTGCGTTCCCTGAATCGATTTCGGAAGGCACTCTGGCAACCTGGTACTCCAAACCGGGCGACCAGGTCAGCCGAGACGATCTGCTGGCTTCCATTGAAACCGACAAGGTTGCACTGGAAATCGTCGCACCTGCCGACGGCTACCTGACAGAGGTGTCGAAACAGGAGGGAGATACCGTCCTGTCCGAGGAGATGCTGGCTCGTTTTTCCGCCCAAAAGAAGACTCAACCCGCAACACCCGCCTCGTCGTCACCGCAGCCCGCAAGTAGCCCGACAGCACCGCCGAGCAATCCGGCGGCCCGCAAGCTGGCCGGAGAAATGGGCGTCAAGCTGGAAGAAGTTCAAGGCAGCGGCAAGGGCGGCCGGATCACCAAAGATGACGTGATGAAGGCGCGAACCCCAGACTCGAGGAAAGCACCCGAGCCAGTGGAGGAAACATCAGTCTTTCAGGACAGACCCGAGCAAAGGGCACCCATGACCCGCCTGCGTGCGAGAATTGCCGAGAGGCTGCTGGAAGCACAGCACAGCACAGCCATGCTGACCACTTTTAACGAGGTCGATATGTCGACCATCGTTGAACTGCGTCAGAAGTACAAAGAGGAGTTTGAGCAGGCACACGACGGTACCAAACTTGGCTTCATGTCATTTTTCGTGCTCGCCACGGTGGCGGCTCTGAAAAAGTTTCCCATGGTCAACGCCTCAATAGACGGCAACGAGATTGTCTACCATGGATACTACGACATAGGGGTGGCTGTGGGTACCAGTCGGGGCCTGGTGGTTCCGGTTATCAAGGATGCCGACTCGCTTGGGCTGGCGCAAATTGAGCAGACTATAAGAGCCTTTTCAGACAAGGCTCGCGACAACAAGCTCACGCTTGAAGACCTGTCAGGAGGCACCTTTACCATCAGCAACGGCGGGATCTATGGCTCCTTGATGTCAACCCCCATACTCAATCCGCCTCAAACCGCCATTCTGGGTATGCACAAAATCCAGCCAAGGCCGGTAGTCATCGACAATGAGGTCAAGGTTCGACCCATGATGTATCTGGCACTTTCTTACGATCACCGCCTCATTGACGGTTCTGAAGCAGTCCGTTTTCTGGTGACGATCAAGGAACTGCTGGAACAGCCTGTCAAGGCACTGCTGGAAATTTGATGAAATGAAAGACACCTTCGATGTGATCGTGATCGGTGCCGGACCGGCTGGCTATCATGCCGCCATTCGCTGTACCCAGCAGGGCCTGCACACCGCCTGCATTGATCGATCAACTGACAACACCGGCAAGCCCGTTTTGGGGGGCACCTGCCTGAATTGGGGTTGCATTCCATCCAAAGCCCTGCTGGATATCTCTCACAAGTACGCCGAAGCCCTTGTCGACTACAAGAGTTTTGGTATCGAGCTGGGCAAGCCCAAAATCAACATAAAGCAAATGATGGCCTTCAAGGAGCAAGTGGTCGGCAAATTGACCGGCGGCGTTCGCACCCTCATGCAGGCCGGCAAAATCGAAGTGCTTTCCGGCACCGGATGCCTGATCGAAGCAGGTGTTGTTTCCTTTCAACCCCTGAAGAAGGGAAAGCCAACAAGATTACAGGCCAAACACATCATTCTGGCACCTGGTTCTCAAACAATCACCCTCTCCGACTTGCCGCTGGACGAGTCCCGAATAGTTGACTCAACCGGTGCACTTGAGTTTTCCACAGTGCCCAAGAAGCTGGGCGTTATAGGTGCGGGCGTCATTGGCCTTGAACTCGGTAGCGTATGGGCACGTCTTGGCTCAAAGGTGACGATACTGGAAGCCCTGGACGATTTTCTTCCCCAGTTGGACAGACGTCTCGCCAGCAGTGCCCTGACCGCCTTCAAGAAATCGGGCCTGGACATTCGGCTGGGTGCTCGAGTCAAGTCATCCAGACTCCTCAGCAATCAGGTCAAGGTCAAGTATTCAGACGAAAAAGGCGAGCATGAACTCGGCTTTGACAAGCTTATAGTGGCAGTCGGCAGGCGACCGGCCACCGAAAATCTGGTAGACAAAAACTGTCCGCTGAAGATTGACGACCGAGGCTTTATTGAAGTCGATGACCTCTGCCAGACCAGTATCGAAGGAGTCTATGCCGTCGGCGATGCCGTACGAGGCCCCATGCTGGCACACAAGGGCATGGAAGAGGGCTTGATGGTTGCCGACAGGCTCGCCGGCAAACCGTCTCTTGTCAATTACCAGGCCATCCCCGGTGTCATTTATACTGCACCCGAAATTGCCTGGGTGGGCGACAGCGAAGAAGCCGTCAAGGCCGCCGGCATTCCCTGTAAAACGGGAAGCTTTTCTTTTGCCGCCAACGGCCGTGCACTGGCAGGCAATGTCGCCGAGGGCATGGTCAAGATCATTGCCCACGCCGACACCGACCGTATTCTGGGCGTACATGTTTTCGGACCGCAAGCCTCGGAACTGATAGCCCAGGCCGTACAGGCCCTTGAGTTCAGTGCTTCGGCAGAGGACATAGCCTTGACCATGTGTGCTCACCCAAGCCTTTCGGAGGTAGTTCACGAGGCTGCCATGGCGGCAAACAACGAGGCCATTCACGCGGTGAATAAACAACCGGCGAAGCAAAGATGAACCTGCACGAATATCAATCGAAAGAATTGTTCAGACGTTACGACCTGCCAGTGATGGAGGGCCGGGTCGCCTCAAGTGCCGAAGAGGCTGGTGTCGCCGCCCAAGAACTCGGCGGTGAAAAATGGGCGGTCAAGGCACAGGTTCACGCCGGAGGTCGAGGCAAGGCAGGCGGCATTAAACTGGCAAAAAGTCCTCAAGAAGTTATTGAATTTACAGACAAAATGCTGGGAAAAAACCTGGTCACCCCGCAGACGAATGCCGATGGGCAACCGATCGGCAAAATGTTCATTGAGCAGGCAACGGATATTCAGGACGAACTCTATCTCGCCATCGTGGTTGACCGAACCACTCAGAAAATTGTTTTTATGGCCTCAACCGAGGGCGGTATGGATATAGAGGAAGTGGCCGAAAAGCACCCGGAACGGATTTTTCGTACTCATCTTGATCCGTCTGCAGGAGCACAACCCTGGCAGGGACGGCAACTGGCCTTTCAACTCGGGCTGTCGCAGATTCGGGAGTTCACCGACCTCTTTTTGAACCTGGCCAGAATGTTTGTGGAACTTGATTGCAGTCTGCTCGAAATCAATCCTCTGGTGGTCACTCAAGACGGTCGGCTGTGTTGTCTTGACGCAAAGGTCAACATCGACGACAACGCACTCTTCAGGCAGCCCGAAATCAGGGAAATGCGTGATTTGACGCAAGAGGACGAGCAGGAAGTAGAGGCCGAAAAATTCAACCTCAATTATGTCGCTCTGGACGGCAACATAGGCTGCATGGTCAATGGAGCAGGGCTGGCGATGGCGACCATGGACCTGGTGCAAATGAAAGGCGGCCAGCCGGCCAATTTCCTCGATGTTGGCGGCGGTGCGACTCAAGAAGCAGTCGCCCAGGCATTCAAGATCATCCTGTCGGATGACCAGGTCAAGACTGTTTTGATTAATATCTTCGGCGGTATTGTCAGCTGCCTGACCATAGCACAAGGCATTCTGTCAGCCATTGAAGAAGTCGGTGTGGCGGTGCCGGTTATTGTCCGGTTTGAAGGCAACAGGGCCGCCGCCGGGCAGGAATATCTGGCCCAGAAAGCCACTGAAAAAATCGACATCATCGTTGCCGACGGACTTTCTTCTGCGGCCGAAACCGCAGTCAGGATCAGCCAATCATGAGCATTCTCGTTAATCAGGATACTCGGGTTATTTGTCAGGGATTCACTGGCAGACAAGCCACGCTCCATTGTGAACAGGCAGTTGCATACGGCACTCAACTGGTCGGCGGAGTCACGCCGGGCAAGGGCGGCAGCGAGCATATTGGTTTGCCGGTATTCAACACGGTACAGGAGGCGGCCGCAAAAACCAGAGCAGATGCCTCGGTGATCTATGTACCTGCTCCTTACTGCAAAGACTCCATCCTGGAGGCCATTGCCGCTGAAATCAGTCTGATTGTCTGTATCACAGAGGGTATTCCCGTTCTGGATATGCTGACCGTCAAGGCTGCCCTGAAATCCTCTTCAAGCCGTCTTGTTGGCCCCAATTGCCCAGGTGTCATCACGCCGGGGGCCTGCAAAATCGGCATCATGCCCGGAGACATTCACTTGCCTGGCAGTGTGGGCATTGTGTCAAGATCAGGGACTTTGACCTATGAAGCGGTCAAGCAGGTCAGCGACCTCGGGCTCGGCCAGAGCAGTTGTGTCGGCATTGGCGGAGACCCTCTTCCCGGTAGCGATTTCATCGACATACTGCGTCTGTTTGAAGCCGATGGAGAGACCAAAGCCATCGTTCTGGTAGGAGAAATTGGTGGCGATGCCGAAGAAAGGGCCGCCCAGTTTATCCGTTCGTCTGTCAGCAAACCCGTCGTTGCCTATATTGCCGGTGCCACGGCACCTTCGGGCAAGCGGATGGGCCATGCCGGTGCCATCATTGCAGGCGGCAAGGGTACTGCTCAGGAAAAGATCAATGCACTCAAGGAAGCAGGTGTACACACCACCACCAGCCTGACCGGCATTGGTGATGCACTGAAGACGCTTTCTCTCTGAATTCCGAAAGGTGCGAGAAGCCTGTGCTCGGCTTCTCTTGAAAAACGGCCGGTAATCCCCATCTATCCGACAATCTCGGATAGAAAAGAAGACTCCGACATGGCAACCACCAGAAAAAAAGTCACTCGGCAACAGGAAGATTTTGCCTTTCAGAGCGAGGCGAAACAGCTGCTGAAGCTGATGACCCATTCTGTTTACTCGAACAGGGAAATATTTCTGCGAGAACTGGTCTCAAATGCCGCCGATGCAATAGAGAGGCTCAAGTTCGAATCCATCACTCATCCAGAACTCCTGCCGGCTTCGGAGCCTGATATCAGGGTGAGCTTCGACAAGGCGGCGGGAACCCTGTCTGTTATCGACAGAGGCATCGGCATGAGCCGTCAGGAAGTCATTGATAATCTGGGGACTATCGCCAAATCCGGCACCGCCCGTTTTCTCGAATCCTTAGGTGGAAACGAGCAAAAGAACGCACAGCTGATCGGGCAGTTCGGTGTTGGTTTTTATTCCTCCTTTATCGTCGCCGACAAGGTAACCGTATTGACCCGCAGAGCCGACTCGAAAGCAGAAGAGGGCACTCGGTTTGAATCGACCGGAGAGGAGCACTTCACCTTGTCAGAAGTCTCCCTGGATGAATGTGGAACAACCGTTATTCTGCATCTCAATGCAGAAGGTCAGAAATTTCTTGACAGGATACGGCTTAAGGCAATCATTCAAAGATACACCAACCACCTGGATATTCATGTGAGCCTGCTCAAGGAACAGGCTGACGGCGAGAAGGATGACGAGAGCGAAGACGAGGAGGCCTTTGAGATTGTCAACCAGGGCGAGGCCCTCTGGCGACGGTCCAGAAATGAGATCGATCAGGAGGAGTATGACAAATTCTACGAACTGCTGACCCACAGCAGCGGAAAACCGCTGGCTTCAAGTCACAACAAGATTGAAGGAAAGCTTAATTACACAACCCTTCTGTTTATTCCCGAAAAGGCTCCCTTTGATCTTCACAACAGGGAAACCCCGAGAGGCCTTAAGCTTTACGTTCAAAGAGTCTTCATCATGGACGATGCCGAGCAATTTCTGCCTCTGCACCTCAGGTTTGTTCGCGGCATCGTTGACTGCGACGATCTTCCCCTGAATGTTTCTCGAGAACTGCTGCAGGAGGATGAGACAGTTCGAAGCATCCGCAACGCTGTAACCAAGAGGGTTATGGATATGCTGGCCAAAATGGCCAAATCAAACAAGGACGACTACCAGATCTTCTGGAAAGAATTTGGAGCCGTGTTGAAGGAGGGTTTTCTTGACCCCGGCGTCCAGCCGGAACCCCTGAAAAAGCTACTGCGCTTTCCTACGTTGCTTAAAGACGACGACAGTCTGGAGTCGCTGGAAGACTATGTGGCAAACGCGCCCATGGCCCAGAAGAAGATATATTACCTGATCGCCGAAAGCCTGGATCAGGGTCGCCAGAGTCCGCATCTGGAGGTGCTTAAAAACAAAAAATACGACGCCCTCCTGTGCTGCGACACCATCGACACCTGGGTCATGATGCAGCTGGATGCCTTTGACGGAAAGATACTGGAGAATGTTGCACAGACAGATCTCGACCTGGCAGAGGTTGCAGAGAAGGACTCGACAGACTCAGCAAAACAGGAGGAAGGTGCCAACGGTGCCTTCTTCAGGAGCATTACCGATCTTCTGCAGGGAAAGGTCAAGGAAGTCAGGGCCTCCTCAAGGCTGAAAGACTCACCAGCCTGTCTGGTAGCCGACAAGAATGGAGTCAGCGAGAAAATGCGGTTGCTCATTCAGCAGGCTACCGGACAGACAATGCCTGAATCCGAACCTGTGCTTGAGATCAACCTGAAACACCCTCTGGTGACTCATATGGCGAGCCTGATGGACCAGAAAGACCTGTTTGACGACCTGGTTTACATGCTTTTTGATCAGGCCTGGCTTGCGGAAAATGCTACAATAAGGGATCCCGCGGCCTTCGTTAAACGACTCAACAAATTGCTTTTGAACTACATGCACAGGGACGATAGCAGACCGGAGAAAGCAAGCGATGGATGATACCGACACAAAAGCCGAAAACACCGGTGCTCCTTCTGCACATGTTTCCGAGTCTGCTCCTGTCCGCCTGCTCTCTGCCCTCCTTTTCGGGCTCATCTACGGCCTGATAAGGTTTGTTGTCTATTTTCTGGTCATTATCCAGACGCTCATCATAGCGATTACCAAGTCACCCAACGAAAACATAGCGCGAGTGGGCCTGACGATTCGAGCTTACATAGTCGAGATTCTCGACTACCTGACCGGCAACTCCTATCAAAAACCCTTTCCATTCAACCCTCTGCCGTCATACGAAGAAATCAAAAAGGCGAATAGTTAATCCAGCCACAGGCTTCTGGAAGCCTGTCCTCTTCTTCCTCACACCCCATGAATCCTGAGAGCCCTCAGCCAGGAGCCTTCAGCTAAAAGGAGCCTTCAGCTAAAAAATAGAAATAGAGAAATAGAGCCTTCAGTTGGAGCCTTCAGCCAGGAGCCTTCAGCTAAAAGGAGCCCTCAGCCAGAAGTGGGATAAAGAAATAGAGAGCCCTCAGCCAGGAGCCTTCAGCTAAAAAATAGAAATAGAGAAATAGAGCCCTCAGCCAGGAGCCTTCAGCTAAAGAAGGGAGGAGCCCTCAGCCAAAAAGGAATAGAAAATAAAAGAGCCCTCAGCCAGGAGCCTTCAGCTAAAAGGAGCCCTCAGCCAGGAGCCTTCAGCTAAAAAATAGAAATAAAGAAATAGAGAGCCCTCAGCCAAAAAGGAATAAAAAATAATAGAGCCTTCAGTTGGAGCCCTCAGCTAGAAGAGCCTTCAGGATGAAGTATCAGGTGTAGCTGATTGTTTTTTAGCAAAAAAGTTAATCTGGGCACGATCAGGATTTTGCGCACGTTGACGCAAAAGATGATCCATCAGCACCAGCGATAACATGGCTTCGGCCACAGGAACCGCCCTTATGCCCACACAGGGATCATGCCGGCCCTTGGTCGAGATCTCTGCTTCTGAGCCATCCGCAGCAATCGTCCTGCCGGAAATTCTGATGCTGCTGGTGGGCTTGAGTGCAATGCTGGCATAAATTTCCTGGCCCGACGAAATGCCACCCAGAATCCCTCCGGAACGGTTGGACAAAAAGCCTTCAGGGGATATCTCGTCACGATGTTCCGAGCCTCTTCGAGTGACCACTTCAAAGCCTTCGCCAATCTCAACGGCTTTCACTGCATTGATGCTCATCAACGCCTTGGCAATATCGCCATCCAGCTTGTCAAAAACCGGTTCACCCCAACCAGCCGGTACACCCTGTGCTCTCACCAGAATTCTGGCTCCTACGGAATCGCCTGCCCGGCGCAACTCCTCAATCAGGGCTTCCAGTTCAGCAACCCTGGACGAATCAGGAAAAAAGAAGGGGTTGTGCTCCACTGCCGACCAGTCCCTTTGCTTCGCCTGAATGGGACCCATCTGGGTCATTGCTGCCTGAATCTCGATACCACCGAATTCTTTCAGGTATTTTCGAGCAATCGCACCGGCGGCGACCCTCACAGCTGTCTCTCTGGCCGATGCTCGGCCGCCGCCTCTGTAATCGCGCAACCCATACTTGGCATCATAGGTCAAATCGGCATGGCCGGGACGGTACAGGTCCTTGATTTGGCTGTAATCTCTGGTTCGCTGGTCCTCATTCTGAATCGACAGGCCAATGGGTGTACCTGTGGTCACACCCTCAAAAACGCCGGACAGGATTTGTACAGCGTCGCTCTCTCTTCTCTGGGTCGTCATACGGGAAGAACCGGGTCGTCGCCGATTCAGGTCCGCCTGTATATCGGCTTTCGTCAGAGCCATGCCGGGCGGACAGCCATCAACGATACCGCCGATGGCGAGTCCATGGCTTTCGCCAAAAGTGGTTACAACAAAATAACGGCCGAAGGAGTTGCCAGACATCAGAACCCCGAAGCCTTTCTGTGCCATTAATAGGCTTTATCTTAACAGATGCCCCTTTGCTGCTATTATTCCTTTCTGGCCGAAGGCTCCTTTTGGCTGAAGGCTCTATTTCTATTTCTTTATCCCACTTCTAGCTGAGGGCTCCTCTATTTCTATTTCTATTTTTTAGCTGAGGGCTCCTTTTAGCTGAAGGCTCCTTTATTTTCTATTTCTATTTTTTAGCTGAGGGCTCCTCCCTTCTTTAGCTGAAGGCTCCTCTATTTCTATTTTTTAGCTGAGGGCTCCTTTATTTTCTATTCCTTTTTGGCTGAGGGCTCTCTATTTCTATTTTTATTTTTTAGCTGAGGGCTCCTTTTAGCTGAGGGCTCCTCTATTTTCTATTCCTTTTTGGCTGAGGGCTCCTTTTAGCTGAGGGCTCTTTTATTTTCTATTCCCTCTTTTAGCTGAAGGCTCCTCTATTTCTATTTTTTAGCTGAGGGCTCCTTTTAGCTGAAGGCTCCTTTATTTTCTATTCCTTTTTAGCTGAGGGCTCCTCCCTTCTTTAGCTGAGGGCTCCTTTTAGCTGAGGACTCTATTTCTCTATTTCTATTTTTTAGCTGAAGGCTCCTTTATTTTCTATTCCTTTTTGGCTGAGGGCTCCTCCCTTCTTTAGCTGAAGGCTCTGCTGCCCACCGAATCAAATCATTCCAGAACCTCAAGAAAAACCGGACTTCTGGGCTTGCCTGACTGATAAAAGCCGGAATGCCGAAAAAGGATGGTTGAGCCAACCGGCGGCGGCGAGATGCGATCAGCGCGAGTAAAGCCGCTGCCAATCCTGAATTCCCTGCCAAGGTTGCCGGTAACGGTAAGGCTTCCCAGCATGCCGGCAAACCTTCCTCGCCCTTGATTGTGTGCCAGTACTATCGCACTACTTCGAGAAGAGAGTTTGAGCTTGAGCAGGGCATCCTTTCTTTGAGTGGCATAAGGGAGGCTTTTGTGGCGCAGCATCAAGCCTTCTCCACCAGCAGAAACAACCCGCTCCAGATTCCGAAAGAGTTCTGCTCTGCTCTCCACAGTCCACTGCGGAATCAATTCGATATAGGGGCTCCTTGATAGTTGGAAATAGCCTTTCAAGACACTCATGCGGTCGTCAAATCCGCCGCTGGCGACGGGTGCATCAAAAACCATGTAGCGAACAGCCTGCCAGCCGCTGTGCGGTGTGTCATCCAGCACAATGGAGGCAACCAGTTCGAAACCGTTGCGTTTTACCCACAGTTCGCCATCCAGAGGCATTTGAGGAAAGTCAGCCACAAACCAGTCTGGAGCAGCAAAAGGGTTCCCCTGCCGAGAGTAAAGTTTTCGACCATTCCAGTAAGCTCGAATGCCATCAAGTTTTTCGCTGACATAGTAGAGAGACAAATCGATACCTTCGTGATATTTACTCGCCCTGCTCAGCTTGACGGTAAAGGAAAAGGTTATTGAGGGACAGAGAAACAGCAAAAGCAGGCTCAAAAACTTTTTCATACGGCACCTTTGAAGAGTCCAATCGAGCCGATTATCCTTCTTCAGGACGAAAACAAAAAACTCGCCGGCCTCATAAATAACCTTCTCCAGATTATTGTCTTTCAAAAGAAATTGAAGAGCCTTACCAGACTCGAGTACAGGTGCCTACAGACTCGCGGTCTCGTTGAGTACAAGTCATGCAACCAAAGGCGGCAGGGGTAGAGGAATTGTAAAAATGGCCTCAAAATCCTAGAATCCCGTCCATCAGTCTGCCTGCCGGCCCGGCTTTTTGCCTTCGGTTGCAGTTCGTCTCGAAGGAAAAAGATGCCAAAAACCTTGTACGACAAACTCTGGGAATCTCATCTTGTCGCCCATCGAGAGGATGGAGCCGCCCTGATTTATATTGATCGCCACCTTCTGCACGAAGTCACTTCTCCGCAGGCCTTTTCCGGGTTGAAAGAAGCCGGCCTTCAACCCTGGCGCGTTTCCCCCAATATTGCGACTCCAGATCACAATGTCCCTACTGTGAAGCGCGAGCTTGGCATTCAGGGCATTGAAGATGAAATCTCCCGCATACAGGTCAAAACTCTGGATGACAATTGCCGGAAATTCGCCATTCCGGAATTTACCCTTGAAGATATTCGGCAGGGCATTGTGCATATAGTGGGCCCGGAACAGGGGGCTACTCTGCCTGGAATGACCGTCGTCTGCGGCGACTCCCACACTTCAACCCATGGTGCTTTTGCGGCACTTGCCCAGGGCATAGGCACATCCGAAGTGGAGCATGTACTGGCCACTCAGTGCCTCTTGCAAAAGAAGGCAAAGAATATGGCCGTGCAGGTAGACGGCAGCCTGAACACAGGCGTTTTTTCCAAGGATCTGATTCTGGCAATCATCCGCCAGATTGGCACAGACGGTGGTACCGGTCATGTCATCGAGTATCGGGGTGAAGCGATCAGAAATCTGTCCATGGAAGCCCGCATGACGGTATGCAATATGGCTATTGAATCAGGTGCAAGAGCGGGCATGATGGCCTTTGATCAAACCACGTTCGACTATCTTCAGGGCCGTCCCTACGCGCCAAAAAAGGAAGAATGGGAAAGTGCACTGGATGTCTGGCAGGATTTGGCCAGCGACGACGGCTCGGTGTTTGATGCCCAATGCTCGATCGACGCTGGCGACATCCGTCCGCAGATCAGCTGGGGTACCTCTCCGGAAATGGTTGTTGATGTGGAGGAACGAATACCCGACCCGAAACAATCAGGCAGTTCGGCCGATCTCCACACTCGGGCACTCGATTATATGGGCCTGGAGCCAGGCCAGCCGATAACCTCCGTTTACCTCGACAGGGTTTTTATAGGTTCCTGTACCAACGCCCGAATCGAGGATCTGCGCATTGCAGCCAAAGTGGTAAAGGGTCGTAAAAAAGCCAAAAATATCCGTCAGGCCATGGTCGTACCTGGCTCTGGCCTGGTCAAGCAACAGGCAGAAGAGGAGGGGTTGCATTCGATTTTTCTGGATGCGGGATTCGAATGGCGTGCTCCGGGATGTTCCATGTGTCTGGCCATGAATGCGGATAAGCTCGGCAACAGGGAGCGTTGTGCGTCCACTTCAAATCGTAATTTTGAAGGCCGGCAGGGGTACGGTGGGCGGACCCATCTGGTCAGCCCCGCCATGGCCGCGATGGCGGCTGTTGTCGGACACTTTGCCGATGTTCGGGAACTGTTGCAATGAAAGCCTTTACAGTACATTCCGGCATAGTATTGCCGATTGATCGGTCGCATGTTGATACCGACCAGATCATTCCCAAGCAGTTCCTGAAATCAATCAAACGAAGCGGGTTTCAGGACAATCTGTTTGACAGCTGGCGTTACCTTGAAGAAGGGCATCCAGAGCAGAACGCCAATGAACGCAGGATCAATCCGGATTTTGTACTCAACAAGCCTCGCTTTGCCGGTGCCAGCATTCTTCTGTCCAGAGAAAACTTTGGTTGCGGATCCAGCAGGGAACACGCCGTCTGGGCTCTGTCGGAATACGGAATTTGTTGTCTTCTCGCCCCCAGCTTTGCCGACATTTTCTTCAGTAATTGCGTAAAAAACGGACTGTTGCCCATCACTCTCGATGCCAGCCTGATCGATCGTTTGTTTGAACTGGTCCATCACCAGGAAGGCTTCTCTTTGACCGTAAATCTGCCTGACCAATGCATTCTTCTGCCTGAAAACGAGGGCAGCATTGCCTTTGAGGTTGACCCCTTTCACAAGGATTGCCTGATCAAGGGACTCAACGAAATTGAACTGACCCTGACCTACGCAGACGCAATTCGGGCTTACGAAACCAGGCAAAAGCAGTTGACGCCCTGGCTGTTTGCGGATCTCGACCCAAAAAGCTGAATGGAAGCACGGATACTCGTTTTGGAGGGCGACGGCATCGGCCCGGAAGTCGTCTCTCAGGCTGTTCGGGTACTGGAGTTTCTCTCTGCAACAAGCGGTATCGACTTTAAGATCGACTATGCCCTTGTTGGTGGCAGTGCGATTGATGCAACCGCAAGCCCGCTGCCGGAAGAAACCCTGAAGGCCGCTTGTGGTGCGGATGCCATTCTGCTTGGTGCCGTCGGTGGCGACAAGTGGGATTCCCTGCCAACCGAAAAAAGACCGGAACGAGGCTTGTTGGGCCTGAGATCGGAACTTGGGCTGTTTGCCAATTTGCGACCGGCCGTGCTTTACTCCGCACTGGCCTCGGCATCTTCGCTGAAACCATCCAGAGTGGAGGGGCTGGATATTCTGATTGTGCGTGAACTGACCGGAGGCATCTACTTCGGGGAGCCTCGCGGAATAAAGGAAATAGATGGCTGCCGAACGGGTTTCAACACCTATATTTACAACGAATTGGAGATCGACCGTATCGCCAGAGTGGCGTTTGAAGCGGCACGCAAAAGAAACAAGCACCTGTGCTCGGTTGACAAGGCCAATGTTCTGGAGGTGACCGCACTGTGGCGCGAGGTTGTCACTCAAACAGCCGCCGACTACCCGGATGTCGAACTGTCCCACATGTATGTTGACAATGCCGCCATGCAGCTGGTTCGATTTCCCAGACAGTTTGATGTCATAGTCACAGGCAACATGTTCGGCGACATTTTGTCTGATGCCGCAGCCATGCTCACCGGCTCTCTGGGCATGTTGCCATCGGCCTCTCTGGACATATCCGGCAAGGGCATGTACGAGCCTGTTCACGGCAGTGCTCCGGATATTGCCGGACAAGACGTCGCCAACCCGCTGGCAACTATTCTTTCAGTCGCAATGATGCTACGCTACACCTTCGGCGAGAAGAAGGTCGCCCATGCTGTGGAAGAAGCAGTCGAGCAAGTGCTCGCTGCAGGCATGAGGACTCAGGACATACTGCCGGCCGAAAATTCCGCCAGCTTTCAGCGAGTCGGTACTCGAGCCATGGGGAGTGCCGTCATTCAGGCCCTGGAGAAACAAATACTCTGATAAAACCCTGTGAAAGCAGGGTTTTTTTAATAACGCCAGCGTAAAGATTAACCCGACAGGGTGAGCGTAAATTTCGTGAAATCCACCTTTGAACACAACAGGATTGCCCTTGTAGGAGCCACCGGAGCGGTTGGCCGAGTGATGATGGAAATCCTTGAAGAAAACGATTTTCCCGCTACTTCTCTGGCTCTGGTAGCCAGCCAGAAATCAGCCGGCCGAAAACTGCCTTACGGCAACAGAATGCTTGAAATTCAAGCCCTGCCGACCTTCAGTTTTGCCGACTGTGACCTCGCCCTGTTCAGTGCGGGTGCCGCAGTTTCAAAAGACTATGCACCAAAAGCCGAAGCCGAGGGTTGTTATGTCATTGACAACACCTCCTGCTTTCGATACCTGCCGGATATTCCTCTGGTGATACCCGAGGTCAATGCTTCGGCCATTCGTACTTCGGAAAGACGCATCATTGCCAACCCCAACTGCTCAACCATAGCCATTCTGGTAGCAGCCAAACCCATCCATGACGCGGTCGGCATTCTGGCCATGAACATAGCCACTTACCAGGCCGTCTCCGGAGCGGGCGTAAAGGGAATAGAGGAGTTGGACCGGCAATCAGACCAGGTGCTGAAGGGCCATGATGTTGATGCACCTTCAACACACTCCCAGCAGATTGCCTTCAACGCATTGCCCCATATCGACCGCTTTCAGGACAACCACTTCACTCGCGAAGAAATGAAGATCCTCTGGGAGACTCAAAAGATTCTGGATTCTCGTATTGAGGTAAATGTGACCTGCGTCAGGGTAGCGGTGAGAAACGGCCACTCGGCGGCAGTTCACATGGAAATCGAACGGCCTCTGAGTCGCAGCGAAGCCAGGGCTTTGCTGGAGAAAGCCTCGGGAGTGAAGGTGGTAGATGACCCAGACCAGAACCTCTGTCCAACCGCCGTCAAGGCCAGCGGCAGCAACCCTGTCTATGTTGGTCGAATAAGGCCAGGGCTTTTGTCCAGGCCTTGCCTGAACTTCTGGGTAGTCTCTGACAATTTAAGAAAGGGTGCAGCCCTCAACAGCATTCAGATTGCCAGGCTGCTGGCCGATAATATTTCCTGACAAGTCCGAAAAAGTCGACGGCTTTGCCGGCTTTCTTAGCCGCCGGATACTCGACCCGTTCGAATATTCCGAATAAAAAGCAGGCCGGTCGTTGCAATCAGGAGCAGATTAAAACTCATCAGCAGGCTTTTGGGAAACTCCATAAAGACCTCGGCAACAAGCGTAGCCAGAACCAGCAGATAGTAGGCCACGCCATTAAATTTCCCCAGCCGACTGGCCGGCAGGGCTTTGCCTGAACGGCCAAGCAACAGGTAATGGACAAAAGTCACCGCAACGAGAAGTGGAAGAAGCGGCAAAACAGTCGAGTAAAAAGACAAGGCTGCCAGACAAGAGACAACAAGAAGGGCATCGGCAGTGTGATCCAGAATCGCCCCTGTTCGAGTCGCCTGCTTCAGCCGGCGAGCGAGTTCGCCATCCAGCCAATCGGAGAATGCCGCAAAAATTAAAATGATCAGGGCAGGGAGCCAAAATTCTTTTGTGATAGAAAAAATAAGAAAGGGAATGGACAGAATTCTTAACAGGGTGATAAAATTAGGAATGTTATAAT